>DATDKQ010000275.1:0-5387 GCA_036519915.1 Solirubrobacterales bacterium
GTGCACATCAGAGGGCCGAGCGGTTCGATCGACCTCGAGGGTCACCCTGGTGACCCGGGCGCGGCGGCGGAGACGGCGTCGCCTGAGCCGGGCGGTGGCCACTATGACGTCGTCCGAGGCGCTCAGCTCATGGGGAACGGCGGTGCCGTTGACGGAGACCCTGAGGCTTTCGAGAATCGACCTATCAATCGAGTGGGCTATCTCGATCCGAAGCGACTCCGCCGCGCTCTCCTCCAGGTCGACCCAGGCCGTGCGCGTATCGCCGATCCACGCGAAGCTCGGCTCCGCTCCCACGCGCTCGCGGGCGACCCAGCTCGCCCCCGGGATCGGTTGGTCAAAGCGAAGGTCGTCTACGACTGGGGCGTCAGGGATGTCCGCGGCGGCGTCGCGGGGATCTTCAGCCGAGCTCCATTTGCTGATGCGACGCTCGTAATCTGCGACGGCGTGCCGGTGGAGCTCGCCGTCGATCGAGGTGAACTCGCGCAGCGCGTCCAGCGCCCGTGACGAGAGTTGCTCGCGGTGGACCCGTCCGGAGGTGACGTTGGTGCGCGGGAGCGGTGTCAGGTCCCGCCAGCCGAGACGGCGGGTCAGCCACTGGACCGACTCGTCCAGGCGATCAGTGAGGCCGACGAAGTCGCACCGCGCTAGGCCCTCCAGCGCCCGATCGAGGCTCTCGTCGCCTCCCCGCGGGTCGGATCCGCTCAACACTCGCGCCTGCCGATTCCCGAAGTACTCGGTCGCGATCTCAGGCTCCCTGCGGATGATCTCGTCTATCGGGAGCTCGCGGGAGAGTTCAACGCACCTCAGCAGCCGATCATGCGCATCCTCGCCGCGTTCGAAGAGCAGCAGCGACCGCACGTACTCGGGAGACATCGGCTGCAGAAACGAGTAGGACGAGAGCACCCGGTCGATTGGATCACGGAGGAAGGTGACCACGAACGGCGGTCTCCGGAACCTCTCGGTGAAGGAGGCGGTGAGATGGCCGGTTATGTAGCGGAAGCGGTCGAGATCGCCGAGGTCGGGCGCCGGGCCCTGATAGAGCGGTAGGCAGTCCGCTTCGGCGAACCGCGTCGAGAGGACCCCGGTGACGGTCGCACCGCCCGTCTTCGGGATGTGCAAGAAGAGCAGGCTCGTCTTTGGGTCCTCAGCCGGCACGCGCGGGCGAGTATAGGAATGGGGTCCGCGCTGCTTAGACTCGCGGCGGTGCCGAACCCGCCTCGAATCTCCGTCCTGCTGCCGCTTCAGGACCAGCGGGAGACCGCAGTTCCGTCTGTCCAGGCCTGGACGACGCAGTCGGCGGATCCGGCCGACTACGAGATCATCGCCCTGGCTCCGGGCGAGGACGCCGAGATGGAGGGAGCGGTCAGGCCGCTGCTGCGCGAGGGTGACCGCTGGATCACGCGGTCCGGACGTGACGAGTACCAGCTCTTCGATATCGGCGCGGAGGCGGCCCGCGGCGAGTTCCTTTTCCTCACAGAGGTCCATTGCGTCCCCGAGGGCAACTGCGTCGAGGCGATGATCGAGGAGCTCGAGCGCACCGGGGCGCCGGGTGTCCGTGGCGAAAGCATGCCGGACGTCCGCGGCGCGTTGGGGGAGCTCGAGCTGGAGATGTTCGACGAGGCCCTGCGGCAGGAGGAGGAGCCCGAGCACTGGAGGAAGGTGCTGATTCACAGCCTGGTCATCCGCCGCGATCTATTCATGGAGGCCGGTGGCAGCCCCTCCAGGTACGGGGACTTCTGTACCTGGGTGTTGGCGATCGCACTTGACCGGCGAGGGGAGCGGCTCGCCTACAGCCCCCGGCCCCGCGTGCGGCACACCTATGACGGCGACCTCGATCACGTCGGGGCCTTCGTCCGCAGCTTCAGGCGCGGCGAGGTGCTCTACCGCTGCGAGCACCCTCCTGAGGCCCTGGACCCATATCTGGACTGGGTGCCCGAGTGGGAGCGCCGCCTGGAGTACACCCGCTGGGGAGCTCGCCGGGTGCTGCGGGCGGCGCTTGTCCTCCGACATCGAGGCGGGCTCTCGGGCGTCGGGAGGTACATCGCCACCACCCTCCTGGGGCCGCGCGCGGAGATCATTCGCTCGCGGGCGCGGGCCGCGATGGCGGCGCGCAGGATACGGCGGCGGGGCGGGGCCGATGACGTTCGTGAGCCCTTCCGCGAGTTCTGGACGCAGAACAGCCGGCGCGGAGTGCTCGAGGGTCTGGTCGAGACGAAGCCAAAGCCCGGGCGCGCTGCCGCCGCGAAGTCGCGGCTGGACCTCACCGAGTCGTGGGCCGGGCGCGCGGTCGGCCTGCACAACCTCGAGGCGATCGACGGCGAGCCTCCCTTTCGGTGGACGGAGCCGCTGGCGCTGCTCCGGGTCGTTGTGCCGGAGGCAGGGCGCAGGCTGGCCCGGTTGCAGCTTTGGCCGTTCGAGCGCCCGCTTGACGCCCGCCCAGCAGCTCCCCGGATCGCGGTCGACGACCGACGGGTCCCGGTCCGGGTGTCGGACGAGGCGATCGAGTTCGAAATCGATCCCGGCGAGCACTGGATCGCGATCGCCTGCAACCCGCTGCGCCCACGGCGACACGGCGTCGACGACCCCCGTGCGCTCGGGCTGCCCGTTCGCGGCCTTCGTTTCGATCCCGCCGGGCCGGAGAATGGCCACTAGCTTCCGGAGAAGCTGATGTCCCGTCCTGTGCAAAGCGCCTGATGGCGGATTCGCTGGCGGCCCTCCGACGGGAGATCATCGGCTGCACCCGCTGCCCGCGGCTGGTCCAGTGGCGGGAACGGGCCGCCGCGGATCCGCCGCGGCGTTACCGGGGGCAGAAGTACTGGGCGAGGCCGCTGCCGGGGTTCGGTGACCCGCGCGGGCGGATCGTGATCGTCGGTCTGGCGCCAGCGGCGCACGGCGGGAACCGGACCGGCCGGATCTTCACCGGTGACCGGTCGGGCGACTGGCTGTTCGCCGCGCTGCATCGGGCGGGGCTCGCCAATCAGCCGACCTCGGTGAGCGTGGACGACGGGCTGCGGCTGCGTGGCGCGTACGTCACGGCGGTCAACCGCTGCCCGCCGCCGCAGAACCGGCCGACGACCGAGGAGCGAGACAACTGCCTGCCCTATCTGGTTCGGGAGCTGCGCCTGCTGCGCTCCGGGCGGGTGCTCGTCGCCCTGGGGTCGTATGCCTGGACCGGGACGCTGATGGGACTGGCCGAGCTGGGCGCGGAGCTGCCGCGTCCGCGTCCGCGCTTTGCCCACGGCGCGGAGGCCGAGATCGCGGCCGGCGAGCGCAGCTGGTCACTCCTCGGCTGCTTTCACCCGAGTCAGCAGAACACGTTCACGGGCAAGCTCACCGAGCCGATGCTCGATGCGGTGTTCGCCCGCGGTGCGGAGCTCGCGCGCCTGCGGTGAGCTCGGTTCAGGGCAGCCGGATCAGGAGAGCCTGCCGGGACGGCAGCACGATCGGCTCCTCGGGGAACGGGCCGCAGACCTGATCGATCACCGTGCGCTGGTCGTTCACCTCGCCGTACCCGTAATCATCGAAGACGATGATCCCGCCCGGGACGAGGCGCTCGTAGGCGTATTCGAGGGCGACACGGGTCGGAGCGCTGGCGTTGAGGTCCATGTGCACCAGGGAGAGGTCCCCGGTCTCCGTCTTGGGGATCGTCTCGAAGACGTCTCCGACGTGGAAGACGAGCTGGTCGCGCCAGGGCGCAAGGCGTTTCCGCACGTACTCGACGGAGGTGTTGCTCAGGCGCCCGACGTAGCCCTGCGCCCTCTCGCCCTCGGTGAGTTCGCTGTCGGGGATACCGGCAAAGGTGTCGAAGAGGTGGTAGCGGGCGTCCGGAGCCGTTCCGACCGTGCCGAGGATCATCCGGGCACAGCCGGCCCGGTAAACGCCGAACTCCGCGATGTTGCCGGGCAGGCGACGGGCCTGCATCGCCATGCTCGTCAGGATCCACATGCGCCAACGGACGTCAAGGCCGGGCGTCTCTGGGTACCACTCCGAGGCCATCTCCTCATAGGCCGCGCTCCATCCCGGGTCGTGTTGGAAGGGCGAGTAGCCGACCGTGGCGAGCCCGTCGCCCTCGTAGACGTAAGGGAATGCGGGTTGCCCGGGCGCCGGCAGGGGGGGCCGCCCGAAGAGGAAGACGATGTTCCGCAGGAGCAGCGCCGGATAGCGGAGCGGGCGCGGCAGTCGCGAGATCGGCGTGTTCGGATAAACCGTCCAGTCCACAGGGCAGTGATACTGCCAGCTGTGTTCCCGCTGAACCTGCCCAACGCGCTCACGGTCATCCGCATCCTTCTGGTGCCGGTCGTCGTGGTGGCGCTGCTCGATGAGACGCCGAACGGCGATGCGATCGCGGCGGCGGTCTTCGCGCTCGCCGCCCTCACCGACGGGCTCGACGGCTACATCGCCCGGCAGCGGGACGCGGTCACCACCTTTGGCAAGCTGATGGATCCGATCGCGGACAAGCTGCTGGTCGCGGCTGCGCTGATCGCGCTGGTCTCGCTCGACCGGCTCGCGGCCTGGATCGCGATGGTGATCATCGCCCGCGAGTTCGCCGTAACCGGTCTGCGGATGGTGGCGGCCGAGCAGGGCGTGGTCATCCAGGCTAGCTGGCTCGGCAAGGTGAAAACGATGCTCCAGGTGGCGGCGATCATCTGCCTGATCGCGTTCGATCCCGCGCCGCTCGCGGTGGACCTGCTGGTCTACGCCGCGGTCGCGATCACCGTGATCAGCGGGATCGACTACTTCTTTGGTTTCCGTCGCCTGCATCGTTCAACGCGCGGCGTTCAGAGCATGTAGTGGCCCAGTGCGCTCCTCAGGGGAGGCCTCGGTGGAGGTCCCCCAATGCCCGGTGCGGGTCGGCTGCGGCGGCCTCGGCGAGCGCAACGTAGCGGTCGATGAACCTGCGAACGCCGGCGGGGTCGTACTGGTGGGCGTCGAAGAGGACCTGACACCGGTCGTTTTCGCGTCGCTGATCGATCACGAAGGTAAAGCCCCAGGGCATGGTGCGGAGCGTGGGGCTGGCCGGAACCAGCTCGATGTCTCCACACGGCAATTCGGGGAGCGACGGATGAACGGCGAAGAGCGCATTGACTTGCGGCGGAGTGCACTTGGCTACCCGGAGCTCGTCGGAGAGGAGTTCGTACGGCACGTCGGCCCGGGCCCTCGTCTCGGTGACCAGGAATCGCACCTTCTGGAGCCACCGGCGCAGTGGAGCCGCCGGGTCGAAGGGAAGGACGAGGGTCATTAGGTTGGAGAAGTCTCCGAACATCGACTCCGTCTCGGCGAGACGGCGGTTGTCGATGTACGTCCCGACGGTGATCTCGTCTTGGCCGGTCTCGAGCGCGAGCAAGGCCGAGAAGATCGCGAGGCGGACGGTGTAGCGGGTCCCTGCC
>DATDKQ010000276.1:0-5103 GCA_036519915.1 Solirubrobacterales bacterium
TCGTCCCCTGCGAGCGGGCGGTCCGGATAAGAACCGGCGAAACCGATGAGGCCGCTGTGACCCCGGTGGATGCCTGATGGACGCGCCGATACTTGCCCAGGCGACCCAGATCGACACCGGAGACACCGCGTGGATGCTGGCCTCGACCGCGCTCGTCCTGATGATGACCATCGCGCTGGGGCTCTTCTACGCCGGCTTGGTCCGAGCCAAGAACGCTCTGAACACCTTCATGATGAGCGTCAGCGCCATCGCGATCGCGGGCGTCGTGTGGGCGCTGATCGGCTACTCGCTGGCCTTCGACGGCACCGGGGATCTGATTGGTGGGCTGAACTACGTGGGGCTCCACGACGTCACCTTCGCCCCGCGGGATGGGACCACGATCCCCCACCTTGTGTTCTTCGCCTTCCAGGCGACATTCTGCATCATCACGGTGGCGCTGATCTCCGGCGCGGTCGTGGAGCGGATGCGTTTCGGGCCATGGATGGTGTTCGCCGCGCTCTGGTCGGTGCTGGTCTATTCCGTGCTCGCCCACTGGGGCTTCGGCGGCGGCTGGCTGCAGGAGGGTGGGACGCTCGACTTCGCGGGGGGCATCGCGGTCGAGATGGCTTCGGGCTTCTCCGCCGTGGCGGCCGCGATCGTCGTCGGGGCCCGAAAGGACTACGGCCGCATCGGACTCCTGCCGCACAACTCGGTGCTGGTGCTGCTCGGCGGCGGACTGCTGTGGTTCGGCTGGTTCGGCTTCAATGGCGGCAGCGGGTTCGGAACGGGTGATCCGAGCGTGCTGGCGTTCACCAACACGCTGCTCTGCCCTGCCGCGACCCTGTTCACCTGGATGATGCTCGACCTGATCCGCGACAGGAAGGTGACCGCGGTGGGCGCCGCGACCGCGATCATCGCGGGCTGCGTGCTGATCACGCCCGCGGGCGGCTTCATCAGCCCTGGCTGGGCTCTCGTCCTCGGAGTGCTCGGGGCGATTCCGGTCTATTTCGTGATCGTCTACCGGCCGCGGACACGGGTCGACGAGACCCTTGATGTCCTAGCCGCCCATGGCACGGCGGGATTCCTGGGGATCCTCTTCATCGGATTCGTCGCCCAGCAATCGTGGAACGGCATCTCCGACGGCTGGTTCTACGGGAACATCAGTCAGCTTGGGGACCAGGCCCTCGCCGCGCTGGTGACGCCGCTCTACGCATTCGGGATGACCTTCATCCTGCTCAAGGCCATCGGCGCGGTGATGCCGCTGCGCGGTCCGGAGCACGACGAGTCGCTCGGGATGGACTCCATCTACCACGGCGAGGAGGCATACCCGAGCGGCGAGGGAGCCATCCTGGTCACGCCCGCGACCGGCGAGGAGGTACCCGTGCCGGTGACCCAGCCCTAGAAGCCGCTCGCTACTCGTACGCCAGCGCCTGAAGCACGTCGAGCCGAGCGGCACGACGGGCCGGGGCGATCGCCGCAAGCACCCCTGCGAACGCGGCGACGACCAGGATGAAGACGAGCTGGCCGACGGGGTAGCTGAGCACGAAGCCCTGATCCTGCAGCGGCACCGACAACAAGGCGGCGAAGATCAGGCCGAGAATCATGCCGAGCACCGCGCCGATCAGCGCGGTGATCACCGACTCGTAGCGGATCATGCGTCGGACCTGGCGGCGCGACATGCCGATCGCCCGCAACATGCCGAGCTCGCGGGTGCGCTCGTAGATCGAGAGCGCCAGGGTGTTGGCAATGCCGAACAGGCTGACCACGATCGCCAGTGAGAGCAGGGCGTAGACCAGCCCGAGCAGCGGATTGATCTGGTCCTCCTGGTTCTGCTTGAGCTCCTGCTGGTTCATCACCTCGGCGGTGGGGAACCGCTTGGTGAGCAGCCCGTCGATCCGGTCCTGGACCGTGGACGCATCCGCCCCCGGCGCCAGCTTCACGAAGTCGAAGGTGTCCTGGGTGACCGCGAAGTCCCTGGCCATCGCCCCCTGGGTGACGACCATGCTGCCGAGCAGGTCGGCGTTGTCCTTGACCTCGCCGACGATCCTGAAGCTCGCCCGGTTCCCGGTCTGGCCCAGCGTCTGAATCGTGTCCCCCACTTCGAGCCCGTTGGAGTCGGCGAAGCTCTTGTCGATGATCGTCTGCGAGTCGGTCAGGTTGCGCAGCGTCTGCTCGGTGGTGTCGCCCTGGAAGTCGAACTTCAGGACCGTAGAAGCGGTGGCCGGGTCGAGTCCCGTGGCCCGTGGCTTGCCCCCCACCCCATCGATCTTGATCTGGGTGGCCTGCAATGTCGAGACCGTCTGTACGCCGGGCACCTGGCGGACGGTCGCCGCGATTGGCTTCGGGATCGGGTCAAAGCCGTTGGTGTTCTGGATCTCGAGTTCGCCCTGGAAGCTGTTGTCGATCGCGTCGGCGATTGAGGCCTTCAGCCCGGCAGCGAATACGGTCACGAACGAGACCAGCGCCAGCCCGATCATCAGCGCGGCCGCGGTGGCCGCGGTGCGGGAAGGATTCCGCTGCGAGTTCTCGCGCGCCAGCCGGCCAGTGAGCCCCCGGAGCTTCTCGAGCGGCGCCCCGATCGTCCCGGCCAGCGGCCGCACCAGCCGCGGGCTGTAAAGCGAGACGCCGAACAGCACCAAGGCGGCCCCGCCGCCGAGCAGCAGCGCAGCATCCCCGGTCTTCTGGTTGCCGAACAGCCCGAGCAGGACCAGGGCCAGGCCCCCGAGCATCAGAACCCAGGCGATGATCGCTGTGACCACCGAACGGCGGCGGCTGGCTGTGAGGTCGAGGTTCTGCATCGCCGCGATCGGCGGCACGCGGGTGGAGCGCAGGGCGGGGTTGAGCACGGCGATCAGGGTCACTGCGATGCCGATCACCACCGAGACGATCACGGTCCGCGTTGCGACGACCAGTGCCGTTGTCGGCAGGCCGATCCCGAGCGCATCGAACAGCGACTCGATGCCCTTTGCGAACAGCAGGCCGCCCAGAACCCCGGCCACCGCGCCGACCAGGCCGATCAGCGCAGCTTCGACGAACACGGATGCGAGCACCTGTCTGCGCGACGCGCCCAGTGTGCGCAGGAGCCCGTACTCGCGGATCCGCTGCGACACGGTGATCGAGAAGGTGTTGAAGATCACGAAGGCCCCGACGATCAGCGCCACGGCCGCGAACACGCCGAGGAAGATCGGCAGGAAGCTGAGCGCGTCGTGGATCTCATTGGATGATCGGTTTGCGTTCTGCTCCGCGGTCTCCACCCGAAGCGTCGGCGGCACCACTCGCTCGATTCGCGCCTTCAACTCGTCCGAAGACACGTCGGGGTTGAGCCCGACCGAGATCTGGTTGAACCGGCCCACATTGCCGGTGATCAACTGGGCCTCCGGGAGCGTGAGCTGCGCGATGCTCGCGCCTCCGAACGATGTGCCACCCAGCTCGGTGAGACCGACCAGCCGGTAGGTGCGGACGCGGCGCTCGCCAGCGATCCGGATCGGGTCGCCGATCGAGAGGCCGGCGTCGTCGGCCGCGGCCTTGTCGAGTGTGGCCTCGTGGGAGTTGGTCGGTCGGTGTCCCTCGACGGTCTTCAGGGACTCGATCTGCGGCGGCAGCACCGCGGAGATGAACTTCGGAGCGAACTGTGTGCCGACCTCCTTGTCGCCATTGAAGATGCCGCCGCCGGTGAAGATGTCCCCGGCGGCGAGCTTCACCCCCGGGACCGCGCGCACCTGCTTGAGGACCCCGGCGGGGAAGCTGGTGGAGGTGTTCGTCTGCTGGGTGACCGGCTGCTTGTTGGTGATCACCACCGAGGTGCCCTTCAGGGAGTCGCTGAAGATCTGGTCGAAGGCCTTGTTGATGGTGTCGGTGATCACGTAGGTGCCGGCGATCAGCGAGACACCGACGAACACCGCGACGGTCGTGCCGAGCGCGCGCAGCTTGCGCGCCCAGAGGCTCTTGATCGCGACGCTAACCAAGCTGCTTCATCAGCTCGATCACGTCGTCGGTCGAGCCGGGTGCCGCGTCGGAGACGATCTCGCCGTCGCGCAGGGTGAGCAACCGATCCGCGAAGGCCGCCGCCTCCG
Source organism: Solirubrobacterales bacterium (assembly GCA_036519915.1). Classification (GTDB taxonomy): domain Bacteria; phylum Actinomycetota; class Thermoleophilia; order Solirubrobacterales; family 70-9; genus DASUPK01. Next base: position 4,053 of record DATDKQ010000276.1, read on the forward strand.
GTGCGTGGGTGACCATGACCACCGTCTGGTCGAACTCGTCGACCGCCTGCCGAAGCAGCCGCAGGACGTCCTCGGAGGCTTTGGAGTCGAGGTTGCCCGTTGGCTCGTCGGCGAACACGACCGCGGGTCGCGAGATCAGCGCCCGAGCCACCGCGACCCGCTGCTGCTGGCCGCCGGAGAGCTCCGAGGGCAGGTGGGTGCGACGGTCCTGCAGCCCGACCGTGTTCAGCAGCTGCTCGAGCCAGGCCTTGTCGGGCTTGCGGCCGGCGATCGACAGCGGCAGTACGAGGTTCTCCTCCGCCGTCAGAACCGGCAGGAGATTGAAGAACTGGAAGATGAAGCCGAGCTTGTCGCGGCGCAGCTTGGTCAGGTCGCCGTCGTCGAGCGCGGTGATGTCTGTGCCATCGATCAGCACCCGGCCGCTGGTCGGGCGGTCGAGCCCGGCGAGCACATGCAGGAGCGTCGACTTCCCCGAGCCCGACGGCCCCATGATCGCGGTGTACCGGTCGCGCTCGAAGTCGACGCTGACGTCGCGAAGGGCATCGACGGCGGCGTCGCCCTCGCCATATCGCCGGCTGACGTCGATCGCCTGCACGATGGGACGCTCGGCCGCCACCGCCGTGCCGTCCGCGCGCGCCTCTGTCTGCTCATCCACTGAATCGGTCATCCGTGACAACCCCCGCGCGTTTGAAGGACCGGTTCTCAAGCTAGCGATTCGGATCGGTCGGTGTCCATACTGGATGACCCTGATGTGGGCCGAGGGAACGATCGGGGGCAGCTCCGGGTTGCCCGCTGGCGCCGAGTTCGCCGGCTTCAGGATCGAGCGCGCGCTCGGGCACGGCGGGATGGGAATCGTCTACCTGGCCCGAGAGGTCCGGCTCGACCGGGATGTCGCGCTGAAGGTGATCAGGACGGAGCTCGCCGAGGACGAGCGATTCCGAGCGCGGTTCCGCGAGGAGACGCGCACCGCAGCCTCGATCGAGCATCCGCGGGTGGTCACCGTGTTCGGCGCCGGCGAGCGCGACGGCCTGCTGTTCGTGTCCATGCGATA
>DATDKQ010000277.1:0-14576 GCA_036519915.1 Solirubrobacterales bacterium
CACGGTGTGGTCCCAGTCCATGCAGGCGTCGGTGATCGACTGGCCGTAGACCAGCGGCTCGCCGGACTCGAGGTCCTGGCGCCCCGCAACCAGGAACGACTCCATCATCACCCCGACGATGGCGCCGTTGCCGGCGGCGATCTGGTCGGCGATCTCGCTGACGACGTGGGGCTGGCGCTCGTGGTCCTTGCCGCTGTTGTCGTGGGAGGCGTCGATCACGAGCCGCTCGGCAAGGCCGGCTGCGCGCAGCTGCTCCAGGGCCTGATCCACGGAGTCGGCGTCGTAGTTGGGCGCGCCGCGGCCTCCCCGGAGGATCACGTGACAGTCCTCGTTGCCCTCGGTGTAGAGAATCGCCGGCTTGCCGCTGACGTCGACTCCCGCGAAGGCGTGGGGCGCGGCAGCCGCCCGGACGGCGTCGACGGCGAGCTTGACGCTCCCCGCCGTGCCGTTCTTGAAGCCGACCGGCATCGAGAGGCCGGAGGCGAGCTGGCGGTGGATCTGGCTCTCGGTCGTACGCGCGCCGATCGCTCCCCAGGCGACGACGTCGGAGATGTACTGCGGGGTGATCGGGTCGAGGAATTCGCAGCCGATGGGCAGCCCGAGGTCGGTGACCTCGATGAGGAGTCTGCGGGCGGTGTGGAGCCCGACGTTGACGTCCCGCGATCCGTCCAGGTGTGGATCGTTGATCAGGCCCTTCCAGCCGGTGGTCGTGCGCGGCTTCTCGAAGTAGACCCGCATCGCGACGCAGAGGTCATCGCGCAGGTCGCGGGCCAGCCCGGCCAGTCGCTGCGCGTAGTCGGTCGCGGCCTCGGGGTCGTGGACACTGCAGGGCCCGACGACCACCAGCACGCGATCGTCGTCCCGGTCGAGGATCGACTTCACCTCGGCGCGGCGGGCGAGCACCGCGTCCTCCCGCTCCCTCCCCAACGGCACGTCCTCCAGGATCTCCGCGGGCGCGACCAGCTCGACCACGCGCTCGATGCGCTGGTCCCGGACGCGGTCCGCCTGCTGTCTGGGTATCTCCTTCATCTCGAAATTCATCCTGCTTGTCCCTTCTTTCTACTGGTCTGGCGAGGGTCCTTGCGGACGGATCAACCGTGGGAGGCGGCGCCCGGCGGGTGAATCTTCTGCGTCAGCGGCTTTGGGCAGCCGCGGGCCGGACGCCTAGGTAAATCGCCAGAAGTAAAAGTAGGCACGCTGGGGAGCCGCGAAGCGGCTCGAGGGAGAAGCGGTGTGCGTGCCGTTGTGCATGCGCGCCACATTGAAGCAGACCGCAGGTGGCCTGGCGAGAGGTTCAGCCCGCGATCGGCCGCATCGCCTCGAGGAAGCGCTGGTTCTCGGCGCGGGTCCCGTACGTGACTCGCAGATGCCCGGGGCCACCGAGAGGCGTGCCCGGCCGAACGGCGACGCCCGCCTTGGCGAGGGACTCCACCACCTCGTCCTCGTCGAGCTCTCCCAGGTCGATCCAGGAGAAGTTGGCCTGCGACTCCGCCGTCTCGAAGCCCATCTCGCGGAGCTGCTCCTCGACGAGGATCCGCTCGATCACGTTCTTCTCAACGCGGTCCGCGACGTCGTCCTGATGCCGGATCGCCTCGGTCGCCGCGGCCTGGGCGAGGGAGTTCACGCTGAAGGGCTGGCGCACGGCGTCGACGGCGGCTCGGAATTGCGGCGAGCAGAGCGCGTATCCGACCCGCAGCCCGGCGAGCCCGTGGCACTTGCTGAAGGTGCGCAGCAGGACGACGTTCGGGTGTTTCGCAAGCAGGTCGAGCGTCGTATCGGGGTCGTCGTTGGTCTGGTACTCGATGTAGGCCTCGTCGAGGATGATCGTCGTGCGGTCGGGAACGCCCTCCACGAAGGCGCCGATCCGGTCCGCTGGGATATGCGTCCCGGTCGGGTTGTTCGGGTTGCAGACGATCAGCAGCTGGGTCGCGGCCGTGACCTCCTCGAGCATCGCGTCGAGGTCGTGGACGTCGCCCTCGCCAAGCGGGATCCGGATCTCCCTCGCTCCGCAGAGCGGCGCCAGGTACGGGTAGATCGAGAACGAGGGCCAGGCGAACTGGATCTCGTCGCCCTCCTCGCAGAGCGCGAGCGCGGCGGCGAGCAGGAGCTCGCAGGAGCCGTTGGACACGGCGATCCGAGCCGGATCGGTCTCGTGGCGATCGGCGATCGCACGCCGGAGCGCACGAGCGTCCGGATCCGGGTAGCGGTTAACGCCGGCGGCCGCCCGGGTGATCGCCTCGATCACAGCGGGGTGCGGCGGGAATGGCGACTCATTCGAGGCGAGCTTGATCGCATCCGCGGTCTCGGCGCGCGCCTTGGCGTCGTCGAGCGAGGTCCCGGGCTCGTAGTGCGGGATCCGCTCGAGCTTCTCGGCGAAGGTGACGGTCATGTGCAGGGCATTGTTGCGGAGCCGCTCAGGGCGTCGGGTGGCGGAACCTGACCGCCACGGCCTGCGAGCGGGGATGCACCTTCTCGTCCCCGTCGGCTCTCCACCCGTGGCGCTCGTAGAAGGCGATCGCGGGCGCGTTCTCCTTGAACGTCCAGAGGAAGACCTCGTCGTAGGGAAGCTTCGAGAGGCGATCCATCGCAGCGCGCATCAGGGCAGCTCCGGCACCCTGCCGCCAGCGGTCGGGCGCGACGTAGATGGCGACGAGCTCGGCGACGTTCGGCCCGAGCTCCGCCTCCCTGGAGGGAGCGGCGACGAAGCAGTACCCCGCGAACTCGCCGTCGATCTCGGCGACGACGCTGAACGCGTCCTCGACCGGGCGGCGCAGCCCGACGTGCACTTCGTGGCGCCAGCGGGCGACCGGCAGGTCGGCGAGTCGCTCCTGAGCGACGATGGCGCGGTAGGCGGTGCGCCATCCCGCCACCGTGACGGCGACAATCGCATCGGTGTCGTCCGGAGTCGCCTCGCGGACCCGGACCGGCCCGCCCTCCACTACTGCGCCGCCTTCAGATCCGAGCGCAGCTCCTGGGCCTCACCGAGATACGCATGGGCCGGGGTGTGATCATCGGGGCCGTAGTAGTGGACCAGGGTGCGGATCACCGAAGGCATCGCGCCGGGGACGTCGACCTCCTGCGCGCAAAGCAGCGGAACCCGGTCGAGGCCCAGGTTGCGCGCCGCGACGGCAGGGAACTGTGCATTGAGGTCGTGGGTCGAGGTGAAGATGCAGCTCACTATCCGCTCTGATGTGAGGTCGTTGCGGGCGATCAGCTCGCGCATCAGCTCCTCGGTCGCCTCGACGATCGCCTCCGGATCGTTGCGCTCGGCCTTCGTGGCGCCCCGGACCGCCCACAGTCTCAGCTCCTCACTCATGGCGCGGAATCTTTCCAGAGTGCCGCGATCTCCCTGCGATCGAGCCGCCGGGCCTCTCCGCGGCGGAGATCGCCGAGGTCGAGCGGACCGATCCGGATCCGGGTGAGCCCCTCCGCCTCATTGCCGATCGCCTCGGCCATCCGCCGCACCTGACGCTTGCGGCCCTCCCGGATCGTGATCTCGATCTGGCGCTCACCCAGTCGCTCCACCTCGGCCGGAGCCGTCGGGCCGTCCTCGAGCCGGACCCCCTGCCGAAGCCGGTCGAGATCGGGCTCCGAGGGCGGACGAGCGAGCTCGAGGAGATAGGTCTTCGGCACGCCATAGCGCGGGTGCGTGAGCCGGTTGGCCAGCTCGCCGTCATTGGTCAGCAGGATCAGGCCGGTCGAGTCGGCGTCGAGCCGCCCGACCGGATAGAGCCGCCGGGGGGAGTCCACCAGCTGGGTGACGGCGCGCCTTCTGCCCGGCTCTCGGGCCGTGGAGACCACCCCCTTGGGCTTGTTCACCGCCCACACCTCGCGCGGTTCGGGCGAGATCCGCTTCCCGTCGACCGCGACCTCGGATGACTCGTCCACGTCCCTCGCGGGGTCCGTGACGACCTCGCCCCGCACGCGCACCCTGCCGGCCGCGATCAGCTCCTCGGCGGAGCGCCGGGACGCGACTCCGGCATGAGCGAGGTACTTGGCGAGGCGCACCCCCCGATTGAAGCCGAGCGGGCGGTGGGACGGCCCGCCGGTCTGGGCCGTCCCACCGCTACGTCCTACGCGGTCGCCGGAGCCGCTCCGCCTGAGGAAGTTCGCGAGGGGGCGACTTAGCAGGCGCCGAGCTTGGTCAGATCCGAGCGGTAGATCTCCATGTCGGCGTGATTCCAGTCGCCGTGGGTCTGGCCCTTGAAGCGGGGGTCGAGCTCCTTGTAGAAGGGCGAGGAGAGGCTCTCGTTGTGCCCGATCACGTTGTTGACCGGGATGCCGAACCGGCAGCGGAGCCATTGGACGAACTGGAGCGAGCCGTTGAGCTGAGCAGGCCGGCCGAGGATGTCCTGGTCGGAGAAGCCCACGTGTTCGACGCCGATCGACTTCCAGTTGAGCCCGACCGTATGGCGGCAGCGGATCGTCGGGGGCACGAACTTGTAGACAGCGCCCGAGGCCGAGACTGCGTAGTGGGAGCAGACATTGGGCAGCTCGTGGAACTCGACATCGGGCTGGTCGGTCCGGAAGGTGTTGAAGATCGCGCTGATACTGCCGGCCTCGGCGAAGTGGATGACGATCACCTTCGGGTTGACGAGGCGCCACTTGTGCTGGCCGTAGTGCCGTTTTGAATACGCGGCCATCTCCCGCTTCCGCTTCTTCGGATACGGGATCAGCTCCTTGTGGATCGGAGGCTTGGAGGCTGCCGCCGGCGATGCGGGCACGGGCGACGAGGCGCCCGCGCCGGCCACTGCGCCCAGCGACACCGCCACCGCGACGGTCGTGAGTGCGGCAATCAGCCGGGTCACCTCAGCGGCCCTCCCCGACCGTCAGGGCGCCCCGGGCCTGCTGCAGGGCCGACCTCCCGCTGATCCTCCCCGACGGCATCTCGACCACGAATGCGCTGCTCCCGGGGACGGTGTGGGTCTCCCAGCTGATCGCGGTGCCGCGCAGTCCTGCCCCCCTGCAGCTCGTGCGCATGCCGACCAGTCTCGCGTAGATCACCGCGATCCGCGGGTTGCCGTGGCAGGCGAGGACAGCGCCCCAGGGCTGGTGGTACCAGATCGAGAGATCCGGTCGGAGACGCCGGACGAACGCCATCACAGCCCGGGTCTCCGGCTCGGACGCCGGCCTCGGACCCGGGTAGTAACCGCTCGAGTGTGGGACGTCGCCATGCCATCGGTACGGGAAGTTCCGGTTCAGGTCCACGCCGTGCGCGTTCTTGCGCGTGTGCGCCCTGAGCCCATCGGGGTTAACCGTCGCGATCGCCCAGAGTTGCGTGCCGGTCAGAGCGCCCGGGTCGCGCGAGGCCTCCCGCTTGACCGCGCGCACGATCCGCAGCCCGGCGCGCTCATCCCCGTGGATCACGCCGACAACGAGGGCGACGCGCGTCCCAGCCGGATCGCCGACCTGCACCGCGGTGATCGCCCTCTTCTGGACTGACCGGCCCAGGACCTCCTGCTGCGTCGCTGTCGATGCCGGCGGATCGGCAGCCGCCCCGCCACCGGCGGCACCCGCCGCGAGCGCGGCCAGCGCCAGGGCCGCGGCGACATTGACCTTCACTCGGCCCGCTGCTCACCCGCCTTGAGCAGGCGCTCGCGCAGCTCGCGCTCGTCCTCGGGCGTCGGATCGAACTGGGCTGGGTCGGGCAGGGCATCGAGTCCGGAGAGGCCGAAGAGCTTTTCGAAGAGCGGCGTCGTGCCGTAGGTGACGGCCCCGAAGCGGCTCCTGCCCCGCTCCTCGATCATCCCGCGCTCGGTGAGGCTGGATACCGCCGAATCCGAGGAGACGCCGCGGATCCGGGCGATCTCGGGCCGGGTGACCGGCTGGAGGTAGGCGACGATCGCCAGCACCTCGGCCTGGGCTTGGGTGAGCGGCGGCGTCCGCGGCTTCGCGAGCAGGCGACGGGCCGCCGCCTCCGCGTCGGGGACGGCGGCCAGCGTGACGCCCCCGGCAACGCGGCGGAGCCGAATGCCCCTTTCATCGGCCGCCAACCGCCCCTCGAGCTCGTCGATCGCCTCCGCGACGGCCTCCTCATCGACCTCGATCGCCTCGGCGAGCTCAGCGGCCGAGACCGGCTCCGGCGAGAGGAAGAGCAGCGCCTCGATTGGCTTGCCAAGCCCGTCCGCTCTCACAGCGCTTCCACCTCGATCCGCCCGAAGGTCTCCTTCTGGGTCCAGGTCGCCTCGCCGCGGCGGTAGAGCTCGAGCAGCGCGAAGAGGGTGACGGCCTGGGTGAAGCGGTCCTCGCGGCCGAAGGCATCGTCGAAGTCGAGCGTCCTGCGGGAGTGGAGCAGGTCGCGGACCACGCCGAGACGGCGCTGGAGCGAGACGGTGCTGCGGATGTGCTGCGTGTCCGGCTCGGGGGGCAGCGCGAGAAGATCGCCCACCGCGACCCCGAGACGATCGGGTTCGTACGCCTGCGTGGCCGCATCGAGCGCCGCCCGCCGCAGCTCCGGGGGCGGCGCCGCCGAGCGATACATGACAGCGCTCTCCCTCTCGAAGAGCTCGTTGAGCAGCCTCGCGGCCTCGCTGTAGCGGCGGTACTCGAGCATGCGGGCGAGCAGCTCCTCCGCCGCCTCCTCGGGCCCGAGCTCGTCGGCCCCGTCCTCACTGGGCAGCAGCAGCCGCGACTTGAGCTCGCAGAGGGCCGCGATCAGGACCAGGAACTCGGTGACGGTGTCGAGGTCGAGGTCCCCGGTCTCCCCGAGGTGATCGACGTAGGAGACGACGATCTCCCCGAGGGGCACCTCCGCGAGCGAGATCTCCTCGCGCAAGAGCACCGCGAGCAGCAGGTCGAACGGACCCTGGAAGACGTCCAGGTCGAGGTCGAGCTCGGCGACCGAGGTCATCGGCGCCTCACCTTAGAGGGCAGGTCGGCTAGCGGGACCTGGCTCTTTGCGCTTCTTCTTCGAGTTTCGGTGGATCAGCCCGGCCCGATGCCGATCGCCGATCGCACCTCGGCGAGTGTCCCGGAGGCGATCCCTCGCGCCTTCTCTGCGCCAGCCGTGAGTGTCGCCTCGAGTGCGGCCTCGTCCGGGCGCAGCTCCTCGTAGCGCTCGCGGACCGGGGCCAGGAGATCGACAACCGCCTCTGCCACGGCCCCCTTGAAGTCGCCGTAGCCGGAGCCCTCGAACTCGCTCTCGACATCCTCTTCGGTCGTGCTCCGCGCGACAGCCATGATCGCGATCAGGTTGGCGATGCCCTCCTTGCTATCGCCGCGCTTCACCTCGGAGCCCGAATCCGTGACCGCGCTCTTGATCTTCTTCGTGACCGTCTTCGGGTCGTCCAGGACGAGAACCGTCCCGGTCTCCGTGCCGCCCGTGGTCGACATCTTGTTCGTCGGCTCCTGGAGGTCCATGATGCGCGCGCCGACGTCCGGGACCCGCAGTTGCGGCTCCACCAGGATCTCGCCGAAGCGCTCGTTGAAGCGACGGGCGATCTCCCGCGTCAGCTCGATGTGCTGGCGCTGGTCCTCGCCGACGGGGACTTCGTCCGTCTTGTAGGCGAGCACGTCCGCGGCCTGCAGCACCGGGTAGAAGAAGAGTCCGGCCGAGACCAGCTCCCGTTGCTTCGCAGACTTCTCCTTGAACTGGGTCATGCGGTTGAGGTCCCCGTGGGCCGTCAGCGCGGCCAGGTACCAGGTGAGCTCTGTGTGTTCGCGGACGTCGGACTGCCGGAAGAGGATGCAGCGCTCGGGGTCGAGTCCGGCCGCGATCAGGATCGCGGTGGTGTCGTAGACGCTCTCGCGCAGCGCCTCCGGATCCCAGGGCACGGTGATCGCGTGCAGGTCGACGATGCAGTAGATCGCCGGGTCCCCCCTGTCCTGGCCCTCGACGTACTGCCGGATCGCCCCGATGTAGTTGCCGAGGTGCTTTTGCCCGGTTGGCTGGATGCCGCTGAAGATGCGCACGGGCGCGGACTATAGGAAGCGCACGATGGTGCCCGTCAGACGGGCTGACCGGCCCACGGCCCAAGCCCGCCGATCCGCTCGGGGGTCGTGCGGATCACGTAGCCGGGCGGCGGGTTGTCCATCGGCGGGAACTTGACGTCGGGACCGAGGTAGACGTACGCGAGCCGTTGGAGCAGCTCAGGCGCGCCGCCCTGCTCGACGCGGGCGTGGCCGCGCACGACTAGGTACTCGCGCAACCCGACCTCGTTGTCGTCGGCGCCCTCGATCGAGATCACGACGCGCGGGTCCCGCTCGACGTTCTTGACCTTCTGGTTGCGCGGCAGATGGCCGCTGACGATCTCGTCGCCGTCGAGCCCCACCCAGATGCAGGTCACCTGGGGCGTCCCATCGGGATTGATGGTCGCCATGTGGGCGAGGCGGTTCGATTCGACCAGCACACGGGCCTCGGGGGGAAGGTTCGGCAACGCCGTCAGCCTACGCCGGCTCCGCGAGCCGCTCGCGCTCTTGGTCCGGCGTCTCGTCGAGGTGATCGGGGCTATGAGCGCACTCCCCGGCTGCGGCGGCGCGCGGCGGGTTGTAGGCCGTCTCGCGTGGCGGGTTCCGCAGCCCGATTCCGGCGACCACGCCGCCGACGATCATCAGCGTGCCCGCCGTCATCATCGCCAGGTGGAAGCCGTCCTCGGCTCCCGCCACTGTGGCGCTTTCGACCTCGGAGGCCTCTGCGGGTGGCAGCCGATCAGTGGATGGCCGCTGGAGAGGGTTGTCCTTCGCCTTGCTGATCTCGCGATCGGCCTGCGGGGACAGGTTGGAGCCCGCGACCTTGCCGTCCACGGTCGACCCGAACTTCCCAGCGATCAGGGCACCGAAGATCGCAATCGCGAGCACACCTGCCACCCGCGAGACCGCGTTGTTGATTCCCGAGGCGACACCGACGCGGTTCTCCGCCACTGAGTTGAGCGCTGTCGCGGTCAGCGGCGCGACCGTCGCCGAGAGGCCGAGACCGAACACGATCACTCCGGGGAGCACATCGGTCAGGTAGTTCGCGTTCGCATCGATGCGAGTGATCAGCAACAGCCCGATTCCACCCACGATCGGTCCCACGCACATCGGTACCCGAGGGCCTGTACTAGTCGCGATCCTGCCGAACACGGGCGAGAGGGCGAAGAGGATCAAGGAGATCGGGGTGGTCGCGAAGCCGGCGGCCAGAGGCGAGTAGCCGACGGTCTGCTGCAGGAAGAGCGTGACGAAGAAGAAGGCTCCGATCAGGCCCGAGTAGACGATCAGCGTCTCAAGGTTCGTCACGGCGAAGTTTCGAACTCGGAAGAGGCCGAGGTCGAGCATCGAGTGCCGGTAGCGCGACTCCCAGACGAGGAAGAGCGCGAAGAGCAGGGCGCCCCCGAAGAGCGGGATCGACACGATCGGGTCGCTCCATCCGTGTGTCGGCTGCTCGATGAACCCGAAGACGACCCCTCCGAGGCCGGCCGCGGACAGCAGGATCCCGAGCCAGTCGATCGCGCGATCCGCCTGCGGGTCGAGGCTCTCCTGCACCTGGGAGCGAGTCAGCAGCACCGTGAAGATCACCAGCGGGACGTTCACCCAGAAGATCGCGCGCCAAGAGATCGCCTCGACGAGCGCTCCTCCCCCCGCCGGCCCGATCACCGTCGCGATCCCGGTCCAGGCCGTCCAGGTGCCCACAGCCTTGCCGCGGTCGGCGCCCTCGAAGGTCGCCGCGATGATCGCCAGCGATCCCGGCACCAGCAGCGCGCCGGTCAGGCCCTGCAGCCCGCGGGCGGCGATCAGCATCGTGCTGGACGGAGCGAGGGCGCAGAGGATGGAGGTGATCCCGAAGCCGATCAGCCCGATCGTGAAGATCCGACGGCGCCCGAACTGGTCGCCCAGTGCCCCGCCGACGAGGAGCAGCGCGACGGTGGCCAGGGAGTAGGCCTCGACGACCCACTGCTGGTCCGCGAGCCCGGCGTTGAGGTCGTCCGAGATCGCGGGGAGGGCGACGTTGACGACCGTGGCATCGAGAAACACGATCGTCGAGCCGAGGATCGTCGCGATCATCGTGTAGCGCTTGCGGCGACGGTCGTCGGCCAAGACCAGCTCAGTTTACGGAGGGGGCGGCTCCCGCAATTGATGCGCCGGAGTGAAGAAGTTCCGGCGCGCGAGCGTGATCGCCATCAGAGCCGCGATCGAGACCGCGCCGAGCAACACGTAGAGCAGGATCAGCTGGAGGCGGACGGCATCGGTCGGGTCCGCCCCCGCCAGGAGCATCCCCACCATCGTCCCTGGGAAGAAGATCAGGCCGGTGGTCTTCGTTGAATCGACGAGCGTGATCATCCCCGAGCGCAGGCTGCGGCGGACGAGCGGCGCGACCGCCTCTGTGGAGGTGGCGCCGAGGGCCAGGGTGGCCTCGATACGTCGGGCCTGATCGTGGACGTCCTCGCCAAGCCGGTTGAGGGCGACTGCAGCGGAGGTCATCGCGTTGCCCACCACCATCCCTCCGACGGGAACGACGTAGCGAGGAGTCGCCGCGAAGATGCCGAGGCCCAGGACCAGGCCGAGCGTCGCGGCGGCCGCCACCCCGAGTGAGACGAGCAGCGGCCAGAACGCGCCGGGCACGAGCTGCGCGCGACTCCGGGCCGTGAAAGCGCCGAAGACGACCATCACAGCGATCAGCGCGATCACGAGCACCGCGGAGTTCTCGTCGAAGATCACGGTGATCACGTAGCCGATCGCGGTCAGCTGGAGGAACGAGCGGACAACCGCGATGCCGATGTCCTCCTCGAGTCCCGCGTGCCAGACCCGCGAGGCGATCGCCGCGATGGCGACCAGGGCGAGAGCCCCCGCCACCTCGCCGAGGGTGACGTTGATCGAGGAGGCGGCCACGGGAACCATCAGGTGGCGTCTTCCGCAGCCGCGTTCAAGCGAGGGGGCGCCGCAGCCGAAGGCGAGGCGCCACCCGTTTCATGTTCGACGTAGTCGGCGAGCAGTTCAGCCGCCGGCCCCTGGGCGATCACCTTGCCCGACTCGATCCTCACCACGTACTCGGCCAGCCGCATGGCCTGTGCGATGTCGTGTGTGACCACGACCAGCGAGATCGCGGTCCGGGCGCGCAGCCGCCGCAGGGTCCCCTCCACGGCGTCGCGGGCGGTCTGGTCGAGCGCCGAGGTCGGCTCGTCGAGGAGCAGGACCCGGGGCTCGAGGGCGAGCGCACGCGCCAGCATCACGCGCTGCTGCTCACCCACCGAGAGCTTGGAGGCGTCCCGGTCCTCGTACGCCGGGTCGAGGCCGGCGAGCTCGAGGCAGCTGCGGGCGTTGAAGCTGCGCCCGGCCAGTCGTGGGCCGTAGGCGACGTTGTCGTGAACGCTGCCTTCGATCAGCGCCGGGAGCTGGGGCACCAGGCTGACCTCGCGGCGCAGAGCGAGCGGGTCGTACTCCTGCACGTCCCGGCCCTCATAGAGCACGCGCCCGGAGTCCGGGTCGGCGAGCCGATTGAGCAGCCGCAGCAGGGTCGACTTGCCGCTGCCCGAGGGACCGAGCAGCGAGCTGGCGCCGACCGGGAGACGGGCGCGGACGTCCCTGAGGACGACCTTGCCGCCGCGCGAGTAGGTGACGTCCTCGAGCTCGAAGAGCACAGCCCGATTATCCGGCCGCGGCCTAAACCACCCGCATAATCGGATGCTGTGCCCGAGACGAAGCCTGAATCGATCCTCGCGCAGGCCCCTCGCGAGGAGATGCCGAGCCGCCTGGAGCCGATGCTGGCGAAGCCCGGGCGCATCCCCGAGTCGGACTCGGACGACTGGGCCTACGAGATCAAGTGGGACGGGATCCGCGCCCTGGGCTACGCGGACCACGGCCGCTGGTCGATGCTCAGCCGCCGCCTCGAGGACGTCACAGCGCGCTATCCCGAGCTCGCCGCGCTCGGAGAGGCGGTCGCCGACCGGGCGGCGATCCTCGATGGCGAGGTGGTCGCGCTCGATCCCGACGGCAAGCCCCGGTTCCAGTTGATCCAGAGCCGCATGGGCCTGACGTCCCCGGCCGCCATCAGCGCGCGCGCCGCCCAGACGCCGGTCGACTACGTGATCTTCGACCTCCTGCACCTCGACGGCCACCGCGTCCGGGATCTCACCTACCTCCAGCGCCGCGACCTGCTCGAGGAGCTCGGACTCGAGGGCACGCGCTGGCGGACGCCCCGTTACCGGCAGGGCGGGGGCGCCGGCCTGCTCGAGGCCGCCCGCCGGCAGGGCCTGGAGGGCATCGTCGCGAAGCGCTCCGACAGCCCCTATCGGCCCGGCAGGCGTAGCGGAGAATGGATCAAGGAGCGCGTCTGGCGCCGCCAGGAGTTCGTGATCGGCGGCTTCATCCCCGGGGAGGGCCGGCGGGCCAATCGCGTCGGCTCGCTGCTGGTCGGCTACTACGACCGCCGTGCCTCGGAGCTCCGCAAGGGCGAGGCCCAGACGCTCCACTTCGCCGGCGGCGCCGGCTCGGGGCTGACTGAGGAGCTCATCGGCCGACTCACCCGCGAACTCCGTGCTCGCGAGCGCCCCGACAGCCCGTTCGACGTCCGCGCCCCGAGCGGGCCGAAGGCCCGCTACGCCGTCTGGTGCGAGCCGGAGCTTGTCTGCGAGGTCTCCTGGACCGAATGGACCGACGAGGGGACCCTGCGCCAGCCGGCGTTCAAGGGCATGGTCGACGACAAGGACCCTCGCGAGGTCGTCAGGGAGCAGTAGAAGCGATGAATTTTGGCTCCCGCGGCGGTCTCTGTGTGCACGGACGCAAGCTTGCGCCCGGTTCGGGGAACCCCCCCAGGGGTAACCTGAGTGGTGTCGAAGGATCCAGGATCGAGGTGATCACGCGTGGCTAGGGCGATATGGAGCGGTTCGATCAGTTTCGGGCTGCTGAATGTGCCGGTGAGGCTGTACAGCGCCGTCTCGAAGCAGACGGTGCGCTTCCGCGAGCTGCGCGAGGGCGATGGCTCGCGCGTGAAGCACAAGCGCGTCGCGGAGTCAGACGGCAAGGAGGTCCCCTACGAGAAGATCGTGAAGGGCTACGAGTACGCGCCGGATCAGTACGTGGTCCTGAGTCGCGATGAGCTCTCGGAGCTCGAGCCGCAGCGGAGCCGCGCGATCGAGATCCAGGACTTCGTCGACCTCGACGAGATCGATCCCATCTACTTCGAACAGCCCTACTACCTCGGTCCGGACAAGGGTGCCGAGCGCGCCTATGCCCTCCTCGTCCAGGCCATGAGGGATGCGCGGAAGGTCGCGGTCGCCCGCTTCGTCCTCCGCAACAAGGAGCACCTGGCGGCGATCCGCCCGATGGACGACGTCCTCACGCTGACGACGATGCGCTTCCACGACGAGGTCTCATCCCCCCAGGACCTCGACGGCGAAGTCTTCGAGGAGGCCAAGCCGAAGAAGCCAGAGAAGCGCGAGCTCGAGATGGCGAAGCAGCTGATCGAGTCCCTGACCAGCGACTTCGACCCCGACAAGTACCGCGACGAGTACCGCGAGGAGCTGCTCGACCTGCTCGAGCGCAAGGCCGAGGGCAAGGAGGTCGTCTCCGCCCCGACTGAGGAGCCGAAGCCGACCAAGGCCCCGGACCTGATGGCCGCCCTCGAGGAGAGCCTCGCGGCCGTCAAGGGAGAGGAAGCGGACACGGACGGCAAGGCCTCGAAGGCCAAGGCCAAGTCGTCGCCCCGGTCGAAGAGCTCATCCAAATCGAAGAGCTCGTCCAGCAACGGGCGCCGCAAGAGCAGCACCTCTCGCAAGAAGGCCAAGGCTTAGATCCAGCGGCCGAGGTTGCCCGCTAAGGCAAAGAAGCGGGACCAGGAGGTCACGGTCGGCAACCGCCGGCTGAAGCTGACCAACCTCGACAAGGTCCTCTACCCGAAGACGAAGACCACCAAGGCGCAGGTGATCGACTACTACGCGCGCGTCGCAGACGTGATGCTGCCGCACCTGAAGGGCCGCCCGCTCACCCTCCGCCGTTTCCCCGAGGGCGTCGGGAATCCCCAGACCTCCTTCTTCGAGAAGAACTGCCCCAAGCACCGGCCCGAGTGGGTGAAGACGACGCCGATCTACGTCGACAGGCGCGCGGGGGAGATCGACTTCTGCCTGTGCGAGAACCGGGCGACGCTGGCCTGGATGGCACAGCTCGCCGCCCTCGAACTGCATCCCTCGCTGTCGAAGGCGACGCGGATGGAGCAGCCAACAGTGCTGGTATTCGACCTCGATCCCGGAGCGCCGGCGGGACTGGTCGAGTGCTGCCAGGTGGCGCTGCGGGTCCGAAAGCTCTTCGGGGCGTTCGGGCTCGAGGGGATCCCGAAGGTATCCGGCGGGAAGGGCATGCAGGTCTATTTCCCCCTCAACACCAAGGTCACCTACGAGGAGACCGGTCCCTTCGCGAAGGCCGTCGCACAGCTGCTCGAGGAGGAGACCCCGAAGGACGTCGTCTCGAAGATGGCCAAGGTGGACCGCCGCGGCAAGGTCTTCGTCGACTGGAGCCAGAACCACCAGAAGAAGACGACGATCGCCGTCTACTCGCTGCGGGCGCGCGAGCACCCCACCGCCTCGATCCCGCTCCACTGGCGCGAAGTGGAGCGCACCGCCAGGGGTGGCGACACCGAGAAGATCCGCTTCGAGATCCCCGATGCGATC
>DATDKQ010000278.1:0-2689 GCA_036519915.1 Solirubrobacterales bacterium
GAGACCCAGGGCTACGGCACACGCGAGGACCAGGTGATCGACCGCTGCGAGAACTGCGGCCTAGTCCTCACGCGCGGAGCGGTCCCCACGCCGGACGCCGCAGCCGAGAGGCTGCTCGCCGAGGCCGAGCGGCGGAATGGCCGGGTCGCCTTCCGCGCGGCGAACGCGGCGAGCCTGCAGGCCTGGCTCGGGGCCGAGAACTGGGCGGCCCTCCGACCGGGCGGTCATGGCATCGAGCCGACCCGCAGGGCCGCATCCCTATTGCTCGCCCGCCGCGGGCTCGAGCTCCGGCGCGTTCGCCACCTCGCCGGACCCGGAATGGCGTCGATGTGGCAGACGTTGCTCAACCTGCTCACCTTCCACCGCGACTTCGCCTCCGAGGCGGCCTCTGGGCGCCTTCGCCCGAGTACCGGGCGTGGGCGAGCCGCGTTTTGGACCGATGCCGTGGTGACCGTGCTGGCGGCGATCCCGACGGCGATCATCGCCGTCCTGCTGGAGAGCGGCGCAGTGTTGGCCCGCCGCGGCGGCGTGATCGAGATCGAGGCGGAGCCGCTCCCGGCTACGGACTGAGCTCGAGCGCCAGCGCGGCGATGTCATGCGGCGCGCCCACATGCGGCGCAGCACGACCCGAGTCCACCTCCCTGGCGGAGCTTCCGGCGAGTCGGGAGGCGAGCGCGGCGGCAGCGTCCCGGAGGAGCGGCGGCGTAGAGGGGGCGGTGAGGATCGTGCTTGGGCGCTGAACCGAGCCGAGGCTCGGCAGCGGCACCCTCCACCCGGTGGCGATTCCCATCTCGGCGACCACGCTCGCGGGTCGCTCGCGGGCGGCCGCGATGAGCTCGGCCGGAAGCCGGCTCACGCCCCCTCCGAGCGCCTGCAGGCCGCCCGACAGGTAGAGGTCGATCACGTCCTCGCCCGTGCCGGCAGCCACCTCCAGGCGCCGCCGGTCGCCGGAAAGCGCCTCGGTGGCCATCGGGAGGAGCTGCAGGACGGGTGGCTCGACCAGCAGCGTCCCGGTGACGAGGTCTGGGCGGCGGAGCAGGAGATCGAGCGCCACGATCGCTCCGATGCCGGCACCGACGACGACCGCCGGCGCCGCCTTCGCGGACTCGAGCAGGGCCGCGGCGTCCTCGCTCTGCTCCTCCACCGTGGTCCGCCGGTAGCCCTCGGGCGCGCTCGAGGCTCCCCAGCCGCGCCGGTCGTAGCTGATCGCGCGAGCCCGCGGAGCGAGCGCCTCGCGGACGGCGTCCCAGACCCCGCCGTTGGCGGCGGTCTCGTGGACGAGCAGGATTGCCGGGCCCTCTCCTCGCTCGCTCCACACGATCTCGATGCCGCGGGCCTCGAGGGTGGGCATGCGGTCCCTAGAGGTTGCGCCAGACCCGGCTGATCAGGGGGAGCGCGACAGCCCTGGGGCTGTGCTGGCCCGCGATTGCGGTGGCGCGGTTCAGCATGCCGGGCACGACGACGCGCTTGTCCCGCCTTGCGCCGTCCACCGCTTGGCGCGCGATCTCCTCCACGCTCGTCCAGACGGCGCCCGGAGTCCGCTGTTCGACTCCACCGACGCCGGCGACCTCGGTGAACTCGGTCTTGGCCGGTCCCGGGCAGACGGCGGTGACGGTGACGCCCGTGCCGCGCAACTCCGTCCGGATCGCCTCACTGAAGGAGAGTACGAAGGACTTGCTCGCCGCGTAGACCGCCGAGCCGGGCAGCGGCTGGAAAGCGGCGGTCGAGGCGATGTTGATGACGCTCCCCCTGCCTCGCTCCACCATCGGACCGATGAAGCGGCTGGTCAGGTCGACCACGGCCTCGACGTTCACCCGGACCATCTCCACCATCCGCTCCCGCGGGCTCCGCGCGAAGTCGGCCTGGTGTCCGAAGCCGGCGTTGTTGACGAGCACCTCGACGGCCCGGCCGCGGCCGCCGAGCTCCTGCTGCAAACGGTCACGCTCCCCCTCGTCGGCGAGGTCGGCGGCGATCACCTCTACGTCGATGCCGTGCTCCGAGGAGAGCTCGGTCGCCAGGCTGAGCAGCCGCTCCTCGCGGCGCGCCACCAGGATCAGCGAGAAGCCGCGTGAGGCGAGCTCGGCCGCGATCGCGGCGCCGATCCCGGACGACGCGCCCGTGACCAGGGCCGTGTTGCTGACGGAGGGTTCCGGCAGGCCCACTGGATCAGGCTGGCTAGTCCTGAAGGCCCTCCCGGGCCTCCCGCACCAGAGTGACGGCCTCCGGAAAGACGATCCGGATCGCGTCGCGTACCTGAACGGCCTGCTCGTCGCTGGACCCGGTCAGGTCGAGCGAGCTGATCGCCGCCACCGTCATCTCGACGGCGAGCTTGATCGCGTTGTCGGCCCACGCCACCTTCTGAGCTCCCGCCATCTGCTCCTGGAGCTCCTCCATGCGGCGCCGCATCTCCTCCGGATCGCCGAACAGTCCGCCAAAGCCTTCCATGCGTCGATCATAGACCGGGTTACTCCTTGGCCGGGGATTCGGCACGGCCCGCGCGACATGCGGCACGCCGAACGGGAGAGCGTGCGCCGGTGCCGGATATCCCCACAGCCGGACGCCGAGGCGCCGCCTCGGTCGAGTACCTGGCCCTGGCCGGGATGATCGGCCTGCTGATCGTGATCGCGATCGCGGCCCTGGTCGCCTCGCCGCCGCAGCGGGGCGATCGCGAGCTCGGCGAGATGCTCGC
>DATDKQ010000279.1:0-4371 GCA_036519915.1 Solirubrobacterales bacterium
CGCGGCGGCAAGGGGATCCTCCGCCTGCAGAGGATCGACGACGGCGAGCTGATCGAGTGCCTTGCGGCGCTGGCCGAGGCGGCGCAGGCCGGCCAGATCGAGAAGCTCGCGATCGAGCGCGTGGACGGTGAGCCGGTGATCGGCACCGGCATGGAGGCGGCACTGGTCGAAGCCGGCTTCCGCCGCCAGCCGCGCAAGCTCGTGGCGTAGCGATGGCTGAGGGTGACTCCATCCTCCGGATCGCGCGGCGGATGGAGAGCGCACTCGGAGGCAGCCGGATCTCGGTCCGAACGCCGGGCCCGCGCCGGCCGGAGGGGCTCGCGCCGGCGTCGATCGACGGCCTGACGCTCGAGCGGGTCGAAAGCCGTGGCAAGCACCTGCTCCTTCACTTCGAAGGGGGTCTCGTGCTCCACAGCCACCTGGGAATGCGGGGCAGCTGGCAGCTCTATCGCGAGCGTGAGCGCTGGCGCCGGCCGCGCTCGCAGGCCTGGATCGCGCTGACGGGAAACGGTTCCGAGGCCGTCAACTTCGGTGGGTCGAAGATCCGGATCTCGACCGAGGCGCAGCTTCGGCGCGATCCACGGCTCGCGCGGCTGGGCCCCGACGTGCTGGCCGACGACTTCGCTCCTGCCGCGGTCATCGACCGCATGCGAGCGATCGCGCCGGATATCGAGCTCGGCCAGGCACTGCTCGGGCAGCGACTGGTCGCGGGGATCGGCAACATCTTCAAATCCGAGGGCTGCTTCGCCGCGCGGATCGATCCCAATCGCCGCATCGACGCGCTCGGTGACGAGGAGATCGAGGCTGTGTTGAGCGCGACTCGGGGACTCATGCTCGAGGCGGTGGAGTCCGGTCGGCAGCCGAAGCGCATCTACCGGCGGGCGGGACAACCCTGTCCACGCTGCGGCACGACGATCGAGTCGCGCGCACAGGGCGACGAGGCGCGGACGACCTACTGGTGTCCGGGCTGCCAGACGCGTTGAACCCGCGATAATCAGCTGTGGGATGGAGAGCGGAGCGAGGCAAGAGATAGTCGAGCTCCTCGGAGGTGTTCCGCTGTTCTCGGAGCTCTCGCCGGAGGAGCTCGATCGAGTCGCCCAGGTGGCGATCCCGCGCGGCTACCCGGGTGAGACGCGGGTGTTCCACGAGGGCGATCCCGGCGACGCCTGCTACATCGTCAGCCGGGGAAGCTGCCGCGTCACCCGCCAGCACTCCGACGGCCGTGTGATCACGTTGGCGACGCTCGGTCCCGGAGCGATCTTCGGCGAGCTGGCGATGCTCGACGGCGAGCGGCGCTCGGCCAGCGTCGAGACCGCGGAGAAAACCGAGCTTCTCGCGCTCCCCGCCACCGACATGCGCAGCCTGATCCGCTCGAATCCGAGGATGGCCGAGAAGCTCGTCGTGGCACTCACCCGCCGCCTGCGCGAGGCGAACGAGCGCATCGCCCGCCAGTCCTTCCAGACGGTCCCAAGCCGGGTTGCCGGCGTCCTCAACCAGCTGCTCGCCGACGAGGCGGTCACCCCGCTCGTCAAGGACGGAGTCACCATCCGCCTTCGTCAGTCGGATCTCGCCCAGATGGCGGGGACCTCTCGCGAGAGCGTCAGCCGCTTCCTCGCCACGCTCGAGCGGGCGGGAGTCGTCCAGGTCGGCCGCGGTCGGGTCACGGTGATCGAGCCCGACCGGCTGGACGCCTACATCTTCTAGCGGTGGCCAGGCCGCTCCACTCGGCTAAACGGGTTGCTCCTCGGCTTCGCCTGCGGAGCACCCTCGCATCAAGGCGAAGCCCGAGCGGTTATGTGGGGCGGCCGCTCGCCACCGCGATCTGATGGCGAAGCCGTCCGACTTCACCCAGCAACGAGCCGGGATGGTGGAGCGGCAGCTTCGCCGGCGCGACATCTCCGACGAGCGCGTCCTGCAGGCGATGGCCGCTGTGCCCCGCGAGCACTTCGTGCCCGAGGACGTGCGGCGGAGCGCGTACAACGACTCGGCACTGCCGATCGGCTACGACCAGACGATCTCGCAGCCCTGGGTCGTCGCCGCGATCTGCCAGTCCCTGCGGCTCGTCGGCGAGGAGAAGGTGCTCGAGATCGGGACCGGCTCGGGTTACTCGGCGGCGGTCCTGTCCCAGCTGGCCGCCCACGTGGTCAGCATCGAGCGGGTCCCCGCGCTCGGCGAGTGGGCGCGGGAGCGGCTCGACGAGCTCGGCATCCGGAACGTCGAGCTGATCATCGGTGACGGCAGCCGCGGCTATCCACAGCGTGCGCCTTACGACGCGATAGCCGTCCACGCCGCCTCGCCGGAGGCTCCGCACAGCCTGCTTTCCCAGCTGGCCCCCGGCGGCCGGCTGGTGGTGCCGATCGCAGCCGACTCCGCGGACCTGCTCACAGCCTTCATCAGGGAGAACGGCGACCTTCGCCAGGAGACGATCGGCCCCTGCCGATTCGTTCCGCTGATCGGCGCCGAGGGCTTCCAGCCACCGGACTGAAGTAGGCTCGGCCCGTGAGCGACGCGCTCTACGTGCTCAACTTCTACTCGCCGGTTTTCGTCGATCAGCTGCGCAGTGGCCGCAAGACCGCCACCATCCGCCTGGGCGACAAATCGCGCAAGTACAAGCGCGGCCAGGTCGTCTGGATCACGGTCGGCTACCGCCATCAGCCGCGGGAGAAGATCTTCTCCGCCGTGATCGACGACGTCGAGGTGAAGAGGGTCTCAGACCTCTCGCCGCGCGACGTCGAGCACGACAACCCCGAGTTCCGCCGGCGCGAGGAGACCGTCGATTTCCTGGGCACGATCTACACCCGGTCGATCTCGGATGAGGACACCGTGACGGTCATCCGCTTCTCCCAGATCGTCGAGCGGCCCTCCACGCAGTTCGGTAACGGCGAGTCTCCGTCCCGCAACTAGGTGGCCGAGTACAGGTTCCTGACCACCTGGCTGCTGGAGGCCGATTGTGAGCGGGTCTGGGACGCCATCTACGACTCGGAGCGCTGGCCGCAGTGGTGGAAGGGCGTGCTCGAGGCCGAGAAGCTCGAGGAGGGCGACGAGGACGGCGTCGGCCAGTACGGCCGCTACGTCTGGAAATCCAAGCTGCCCTACAGACTCGAGTTCTTCGTCCGGACCACCAAGGTCGAGAAGCCTCACCTCCTCGAAGGCGACGCCTCTGGCGAGCTCGCCGGCCTCGGCCGTTGGCGCCTCTTCGAGCACGGCGGCGTGACGGCGGTCCTCTATGAGTGGAACGTGCGGACCACCCGGCCGTGGATGAACCTGCTGGCGCCGCTGGCCCGGCCGATCTTCGCCGTCAATCACGACTACGTGATGCGACACGGCGGCGAGGGCCTGGGCAGGTTGCTCGGGGCTCCTTTGCTCGCGATCAATTAGCCGAGCGGGGCCGAGCACGCTCTCTGGCTACAATCTTCCTGGCGCTGGCACTCTCCCATCGAGAGTGCCAAACCGCACCAGAGACTTAGAAACACCCACCCAGCTAGGAGGAAATGCCGATGAAGTTGAAGCCATTAGGAGATCGCCTGATCGTGCAGGCGGTCGAGGAGGAGGAGACAACCGCAAGCGGGATCGTCCTCCCCGATACAGCGAAGGAGAAGCCGCAGAAGGGCAAGGTGCTCGCTGTCGGCGACGGAGAGGTGAAGGAGGACGGTACGCGCCGCCCGCTCGACGTGAGCGAGGGCGACGAGGTCCTCTACTCGAAGTACGGAGGCACCGAGATCACCGTAGACGGCGACGAGCTGCTCGTCCTGCGCGAGGCAGATGTGCTCGCGAAGGTCGGCTAGCCAAACACTTAGTAAGGAGGAACACACACATGGCTCACAAGGAGCTTTTGTACGACGAGGATGCGCGTGGCGCTCTGCAGGACGGAGTCGATGCCGTGGCCAATGCGGTCAAGGTGACGCTCGGTCCGAAGGGTCGCTATGTCGTCCTCGACAAGAAGTTCGGAGCACCCACCATCACCAATGACGGCGTCACCATCGCCCGCGAAATCGAGGTAGAGGACGTCTTCCAGAATCAGGGTGCGCAGCTGGTCCGCGAGGTGGCGACCGCCACCAATGATGTGGCCGGCGACGGCACCACGACCGCGACGCTGCTCGCGCAGACGATCGTGCGGCATGGCCTGAAGAACGTGGCCGCCGGTGCCAACCCGCTCGGGCTGCGCCGCGGCATCGAGATGGCCGTCGACCAAGTGGTCGAGAACCTCCGCGAGAAGCAGTCGAAGGACATCGCGGGCAAGGAGCAGATCGCTCGCGTCGCCGCGATTTCAGCGGCCGACGACGAGATCGGCAACATCATCGCCGACGCGATCGACAAGGTCGGCAAGGACGGCGTGGTCAACGTCGAGGAGGGTCAGACCTTCGGGATGGA
>DATDKQ010000280.1:0-25570 GCA_036519915.1 Solirubrobacterales bacterium
ATGAAGGCGAGATCGTCGATTCCCGGCCAGAAGATCCGCTTGTACAGAGGGAACCGGTTGTCGGGTGCCGAGATGAAGTCCGAATCGAAGAAGGGAAACGTGATCTTGTAGCCCGTGGCGAACACGATCGCGTCGATCTGCTCGGTGGTGCCGTCCTCGAACTCGACGCGGTCTCCCTGAAGCTCCCTGACGTTCGGCTTGGCGACGGCGTCCCCCGAGCCGAGTCGAAGCAGCAACTCGCTCGACACGGTCGGGTGGGCCTCCAGGAACTCGTGGTCGGGGTGGGGCAGGCCGAAGTCCTCCATCCGCCCCGAGGCCAGGTAGGGGAGTGGCCGAGCGAGCCAGCGCTGAACCTTGAGCGGCAGGTAGGGATTGGTCTTGACGAGCTTCCCGATCGGCTGGCCGAACAGATATTTCGGCATCACCCAGGCTCCGCTGCGAGTGGAGATGAAGACCTTCTCCGCCACGCCCTTGCGCGAGAGCTCGGAGACGATGTCCACCGCGCTGTTGCCGATTCCGACGACCAGCACGCGCTTGCCGACCAGATCGAGTGGCTCGGTGGGAGAGAGGTAGTGGTGTGAATGGAGCGTCTCGCCCTCGAAGCTGCCGGGGAAGTCAGGGAAGCGAGGGTCCCAGTGGTGCCCGTTGCCGACGATCAGGAAGTCGAACTCCTGGGTCGAGCCGTCACCGAGACGGATGCTCCAGCCTCCGCCGCTCTTGCGCTCGGCGTGCTCGACCGGGGCCTCGAAGCGGATGCGGTCGCGGAGAGAGAACGCATCGGCGTAGTCGTTGATGTAGGCGCGAATCCGCTCGTGGTGGGGGTAGTCCGGGTACTCGTCACCCATCGGCATGTCGCGGAAGGAGACGCTGTCGCGATACGTGTCGATGTGAAGTGAGCGGTACGCCGACGAGCGACCGTTGGGGTTGCCGAAGTACCAGTTCCCGCCGATGTCGTCGCTCGCCTCGAAGCAGGTGTAGGGGAGTCCCCAATCGGAGAGCGCTTTGCCGGCGGTGAGGCCGCTGATCCCGGCGCCGATGACGCAGGTGGTGGGCTTCGAGGTCATGGCAGCGGACTCAGTCTAGTGCGACTGGCCAGCCAGCCAGTCAAGCTCAGACCTCCGCGGACCAGTTGATCCCGAGGTTGTCGAGCAGGTCCTGCGCCCAGCGATTGAAGGTGTCGAACCAACCGGTCAGGATCGCGACACCGAAGGCGATCAGGATCAGGCCGCCGATCGCCATGATCACGGGGTAGTGGCGCTTGACGACCGCGAAGGCGGTCGTCATCCGGCTGAAGGCCACGGAGGTCAGCAGGAAGGGGATGGCGAGGCCCGCCGAGTAGACGGCGAGCAGGAAGGCGCCGTGCGCCGCCGAGCCGGAGACCGCGGCCGCGCTCAGGATGGCGGCGAGGGTGGGGCCGATGCATGGCGTCCAGGCGAGGCCGAAGGCGGCGCCCGCCACCAGCGGCCCGCCGGTGCCGGCCCGCTCCAGCAGGCCCTCGACGTGCCACTCGCGGTTCAGCCGGGGGAGGAAGAGCGCGGAAATGAAGAAGACACCCATGGCGATGATCAGGGACGCGGCGATCTTGTCCAGTAGCAGCTGGTGCTCCTGCAGGGTGCTGCCGATCCTGGTCGCGCCGAGGCCGAGCAGGATGAAGATCGCCGAGAAGCTCGAGACGAACAGCAGGCTGGGGACGATCACGCGGCGCCAGTCGGCCCGCTCGAGGTCGGCTGCGGGCACGCCAGTGACGGCCGAGAGGTAGCCCGGGACGAGCGGCAGCACGCAGGGGGAGAGGAACGAGACGATGCCGGCCGCGAGAGCGGCGAGGACGCCTACGCCGGATGCGGGATCCCCGCTCATAGCCGGGATTCTGGCGGACTGATCACGCCTGAGCCAGGCGTGAACCCGGGGCCCCGCCTGGGCACCGTGCTTAATACGGAGAGGGTTTGCGGATCGGCCCGGATGATCGTCCATACGTGCGTGCGTAGGGTTGGGCCTGCATCCGGATCCCCGGCCAACTGCACACCGTAAAAGGCGTCCAGCACGTTGGCCAACCCGGCGAGGCGGCCTTCATCCCCCTGGGGTCGCCTCGCCGGTCCTTTTTTCGGTCCTTTTCCGTGCGTGAGGACTAGCTAGGGCTCCGGTCCCGGGTCCTGTCCGAGGATCGTCCGCAGGCCCCGGGCGGCCTTCGGCGCCAGCTCCCGGGCATTGTTGTTGAACATCACGTGTACCTGCTCGGCGTCCGAGTCCAGCGCCTGGGCGCGGCCCGCGATCTCCTCGAGCTCGTCGGTCGAGTAGTCGTAGTCGAAGCGCTCCGCGACGCTGCGGCCGTGCAGGTAGCCCTCGGTGTTTCTCCCGTGGCAACGCACGTAGGCAAGAGCGTCATCGGTGACGGCGTCGATGGGGGGAAAGATCGGGACGTGGTCCCCGGGCGGGGTGTCCACGCAGACGAAGACGGCGTCGTGGGCGGAGAGCCAGTCGAGGACGCCCTCGAAGCGCCTGGAGGAGGCCCAGCTGCGGCGCCTGAACTCGACCGCGACCGGAACGGGGGAGAGACCGTCGATCACGGGAGCGAGCTCGTCGAGCTTGTTTTGGCGGGGGTCGAACGCCGGGGTCAGCTGGAGCAGATATGCGTCCAGCTTGCCTGCGTCCGCGAGCGGCTTCGTCGCTTGGGCGGTGCGGCGGACCATCTCGTCCTGCAGCGCGTCGTCCAGGAGCACCCGCCCGCGCTCATTGGTCTCGACCTCGTCCCTGAGGTCCTTGGGGAGCTCCTTGAGCTGGGAGGCGTGGCGGGAGAGCAGCCGGTGGAGCTTCACGTCGAAGCAGAAGTCGTCCGGGGTCTGCTTCGCCCACCCCTCCACGGTCGATGTCGCGGGGATCGCGTAGAAGCTCGAGTTGAGCTCGACGGCGTCGAAGCGCTGTGCGTAGAAGGACAGGCGCTCCTTCGGCGGGAGGCCCTTCGGGTACCAGTACTCGACGAACCCGGGATCCGCCCAGCTCGAGGTGCCGACGACGATGGACACCGGCTAACTATGGCCCCCGCCGGGTAGTACGTGTTCCACCATGCCGCGCCTGAGACGAGTCGACTGTGCTGCTCCCGGAATCACTCGCCGGAGGCGGGGGAGGGGGTTCGAGTACCTCGACGACGATGGAGAGCGGATCGAGGACCCCGAGATCCTCGAGCGGATCCGCTCGCTCGCCCTCCCGCCGGCATGGGAGGACGTCTGGATCTGCGTGGATCCGCTCGGACACATCCAGGCGACCGGCGGGGACGCGAGGGGACGCAAGCAGTACCGCTACCACGACCTCTGGCGGGAGAGGCGCGACCGCCAGAAGTTCTCCGCAACGCTCGATTTCGGACGCTCGCTGCCCAAGCTGCGGGATCAGGTCGAGCGTGACCTGCGGAGGCGGAACATCTCCCGCGAGCGGGTGCTCGCCTGCGCCGTCAGGCTGCTCGACCGCGGCTTCTTCCGAATCGGTTCCGAGGACTACGCCGAGGACAACGAGACCTACGGGATTGCGACCATGCGGAAGCGCCATGTCACCGTCAGCGGCGAACGGGTCACCTTCGATTACGAGGCCAAGGGCGGCAAGCGGCGGGTTCAGGTCATCGGGGATCGGACGATCTCAGGGCTGGTGAAGAAGCTTCGCCAGCGCCGGGGCAGCGGCTACGAGCTGCTCGCGTATCGCAACGGCCGGGAGTGGCGGGACATCCGCTCGGACGACATCAACGAGTACATCAAGGGCGTCATCGGGGAGGACCACAGTGCCAAGGACTTCCGGACCTGGAACGCGACGGTGCTGGCGGCCGTCGTCCTGGCGGGCTCAGCACGGGAGCGCGACATGAGCACGAAGGGGGGCCGCAACCGCGCGAAGCGGGATGCGGTCAAGCAGGTCGCCCATTACCTCGGGAACACGCCGGCCGTCTGTCGCGCCTCCTACATCGACCCGCGCGTCTTCGACCGCTTCGACGGCGGCCTCACCATCGGTGGTGTGTTCAGGCGGCTGCCGGAGGACCCCGCGGACTGGCCGGAGGTTCAGGGGCCGATCGAGAAGGCCGTTCTCGACCTCATCGATCGGCGTGAATCCCCCGCCATCGAGCGGGTTGGGTAGGACCAGGCGCCGTGCGGATGGAATGCACGGGAACCTGCCTTATGTCAACTCACCCCCGAAAGCCGGAGATCTGCCCGAGAACTGCCCCAGGGTTCAAGCGGAGGCGGCGATCAGCCCGACGGTCGCGAGAAAAAAGCCCACCCCAAACGCCATAAGCCGACGAGACTCGGTCCGCGAGCTCGGAATCATCGGTCCGCTGTCGAGGGCAGCCTCCCACCGGTCCTGGCTTCAGCCCGAACGCAGGTTTACCCGTTATTCGGTGGTCCGGATCTACGATTAGCCCATGGCGCTCAGGGATCGGGAGCTGATCACCCCGCAGCCGACACTGGCGGGCCTCAGGGAGCTCTCGGGCCCCGCGTTCGTCGCGATGCTCATTGCGGTCGCGGTGGTCGTCCTCGATGCTGTGAGTTCGAACACGCTGGTCTTCATCGGGCTGCTCGCGATTCCACCGGTGATCGCCGCGACCAGCGCATCACTTCCCGAAACCGCCGTGGTCGCCGTGTTCTGCATCGTCCTGGCGGCGCTCTCGCCGCTCTGGGGCGGGATCGACGACGGCCAGCGGTGGGTGTCGGGAGCCGTCGTCGTCGCCGGAGCCCTGGGCGGAATCTGGTTCGCGAACCTGAAAGCCCGTCTCGACCGCGAGACGGCGGCTTCGGAGCTGCTGGCCGAGGCCGGCGCCCTGATGGAGGACGCGCTCGATCAGAGGCAGCGCGCCGGCCATTTGGCGAGACTCGCTGTGCCCACGCTGGGAGACGTCGCGATGGTCGACATGCTCACCCCTCGGGGACTGATCGAGCGCTTCGCGGCCCAGAGCGCCGGCAGTGAGGTCGCCGAAGTGTTCGTGAGGCTCCGCCAGGACGCACCGATCGATCCGAACGGGCCCCATCCCGTCGCCGAGGTGATCCGCACGGGCCGCACGAAGTACCTCGACCAGCTCAGCGACGAGGCGATCGACGAGATAGCCACCAGGGAGAACGAGCGGCAGATCCTGCGCAGGTACCGGTTCAAGTCGTGCGTCGTGCTCCCACTGGGTGCCCGCGGCTCCGTGCTCGGGGCGATGACCCTCTGGATCATGCGGCCGGCGAAGGCCTTCGACGAGACCGCGCGCAGGACGGCGAAGCGCCTCGCCGACCGAGCCGCGCTCGCCCTCGACAATGCACGGTTGCACGAGCAGCAGAGTCACATCGCCTCGGTCCTCCAGCACAGCCTGTTGCCGCGCTCCCTGCCGAAGATCAAGGGCTTCGAGACGGCCTCCCGCTTCCTGGCCGCCGGCGAAGCCTACGAGGTGGGCGGCGACTTCTACGACGTCTTCCGGAGCGGCTCGAGGAGCTGGACCGCCGTGATCGGCGACGTGTGCGGGAAGGGTCCGGAGGCGGCATCCCTGACGGCCCTGGCCCGGTACACGGTTCGCACCGCATCCTCACCGCAGAGCTCGCCGAGCCAGGTGCTGCGGACACTGCACGACTCGATCAACTCGGAGCGCTCCGACTTCCGCTTCTGCACCGCCGCCCTGGCGCAAATCCAGGCGCCATCGAACGGAGACGGCAAGGCGCACCTGACCGTCTCGCTCGGCGGCCATCCTCTGCCGATCATCCTTCGCAAGAACGGGAAGGTCGTCCCGATCGGCCGGCCGGGGACCCTGCTCGGCGTCCTCCCCTCCCCTGTGCTGGCAGATGCGGACGCGACGTTGGCCGCCGGCGACTCGCTGATCCTCTACACGGACGGCGTGCTGGACGTCCAGGATCGTGCCGCCCGCGGTGACCCGGACTGGCTCGCCAGGCAGGTGGCAGAGTTCGCGGGCAAGAACGCGGACGAGATCGCCGACTCGCTCGCACAGGCGGCCATCGCCCGCCACGGCGGGGAGGCGCGCGACGACATCGCGATCCTGGTGCTGCACCGCGACGGCGACTGAGGTTGATGCGAGGGTGCTCCGCAAGCGAAGCTGAGGAGCAACCCGTTTGACGATGCGGGTCCACGTCGGCTGCTCAGGGTGGGTCTATCCGCACTGGCGCGAGCGCTTCTATCCCAAGGGAGTGCCGCAGCGCCGCTGGCTCAGCTACTACGCCGAGCACTTCGACACGGTCGAGGTCAACAGCACCTTCTATCGGCTCGCCTCCCCCGCCGCTGTCGAGAGCTGGCTGGAGCAGAGCCCCGAGGGGTTCATCTTCGCCGTGAAGATGAGCCGCTATATGACCCACATCAAGCGGCTGACCATGCTGGAGCAGGGAACCAAGCGGTTCTACGAGCGGCTCGATGGTCTCACCGACACCGACAAGTTCGGTCCGGTTCTCTGGCAGTTCCCGCCGAATTTCCACCGCGACAGCGAGCGCCTGGCTGCTGCACTGCCGAAGCTGCCACCGGGCCGCCACGCCTTCGAGTTCCGGCACGAGAGCTGGTTCACCGACGAGGTGTACGAACTGCTCAGGAAGCACGGGGCGGCGCTGGTGATCGGCGACGAGTCATCGCGCTGGGTTAGCACCCCGCCCGTCCGAACCGCCGACTGGACCTACATCCGGCTTCACCATGGCAGACGCGGCAGGCATGGCAACTACTCGGCCTCCGAGATCGAGACCTGGGGCCGCCGGATCGCCCAGTGGCGCCGAGATACAGAGGTCTTCGCCTACTTCAACAACGACTGGGAGGGCTACGCGATCCGGAACGCGAGGCTGCTCAAGAAGGAACTCGGGATCTAGAGGGCTAGCGCCTGCGCCAGTTCCCGCCGAGGAGCTTGCCGAGGCGACCGGTACGGCGAGGAGTGAAATTGGGGGCGGCCTTCTCGGGATGCGGCAGCTCCCCCGCGGCGGCGGAGTCGATCGTCAGGCGGACCGCTCGCTCCGCCGTCCTTGCCACTTCCGGTGCATCTACGAAGCGGAGCTCGGCGTCCTTCATCTCGATCACGAACCCATCGAGGATGTGCTCCCGATAGTTGTCGACCACCTCGTCGACCGTGCCGACCTGCTCCCCATCGGAGGCGTAAACGGGCGTGCCGCGCTTCACGGCGGCGTAGTGGATGGGGTTACCGTCGTCCTGGCTCACGCGCCAAATATACGTGGAGGACGGACCCGGCTAGACCGGAAAGCTCTCGATGGCGCCTGCGATTCCCGTCCGCACGACCCGTGGCTCTAGGCTCCTTCGATTCGGATCGAGGAGTCGATACAGATCGCGCGCACGCCGGAGAAGGTCTGGGCCGTGGTCGGCGATCCCGAGAACGATCCGTCCTGGTGCCGAAAGGTGAAATCAGTGGAGCCGGCCGGTGAGTCCAGGTGGGTGGTCATCCATAAGCCGGTTCCCCTTCGACCTGCGATGGAGCTCGTCGTCGAGCGCGTCGTGGCCGATCAGCCACGTCGACTGTCGTTTCGTGAAGAGGACCACGCCTCCGTCTTTGAAGTCGAGTACCGCCTCGAAGAAGTCGAGGGGGGCACCCACTTCACGCAGATCAGCGACTTCGAGTGGAAGCGCCTGCCCAAGGTCCTTCATAGTCCGAAGCGGAGCGCGCTTTTCCTGGGGACCACCGCTTCTCGTCCGAAGCGATGGTTTCTTCGCGGGCCATCGTGCCTACTCCGACAACCCGGCGGCTTCGAGTGCATCCGCTCGATCAAAAAAGCTTTGCGCCTGGCTGATCAGTCCATCTCTGAACCAAAAAAGGTGGCACCACGGCCAGCCCACCGGAGGGGCATCCGAATAGATCCCGTGGAACCGGGTAATGCCCAGCGCCCTGTCGTCGAGGTCAATGATCTCCTCGACGTCGACCGAGACCTCGGCGTAGATCCATATCTTGTTCAACCACCGCCGCACGTTCTCCTTGCCGACGTACGTCCCCCCGCCGGGAAAGCGCGAGTCACTGATCCAGACGATGTCATCGGTTGCGAGCTCCAAAAGCCCCTCGACTCCTCGGGCCTCAGCGAGCTTGTAGACGCGCCGCACGACCTCGACGTTCTCCTCCGACATCGCCTACTCCGACTGCACCGCGGCTTCGAGGGCGTCGTCCCGCGTGTAGAAGGTGCGCCACCAGACGCACCTCCCGCGCAACCACCGGCTTGCAAGCCAGATCGTGTCCTCGAGGGGCACGTCACTACCGGCACCGTTGCCGAGAGCGCGCAGGGATGCGACGATCCGGTCTCCAAGCGCACCGACGTCGACAACCTCGATGCTGTATTCGGGGAAGAAGTTGAACCAGTTCTCCCACCAGCGGCGGATTCCGTCGAGGCCGTGCAAGCCCCCCTCTATGGCGACGATGCGCGATACGACCTCCACGTCGTCGTCCATCAGCGCTAGAAGGGTCCCGAAGTCACGTCGGTTGATGGCGTCAATGGCTCGGTAAGCCAACTCGACGTTCTCCTCCGACATCGCCCACCCAGTATCCCGCCGCGTTGTGGGGGGTGCCACCGCAAAATTGGCGGTTTCCGCGGATCCATGTAGCCGCGGCACAGATGGCCGCCTACCCCAGCCGCCCTCGCACGGTTGGCTCCTCGAGGAACTCGGCGATCACCCGCGAGAGCCGGCCTCCCTGCCAGGCGAGCGGGGACTTCCCGGGTTCCTCGCTGACGAGTCGGGCGTCGGGCAGGCGCTCGGCCCAGGCCTCGGCGATCGCGTACGGATGGCCCGGGTCAGCCTCGTCGTAGCTAGCCACCACGAGGGCGGGCACGGCGAGCGTCTCGAGCTCCGCCAGGCCCTCGAACGGCAGCGAACGAGGGACCTCACGAAGCGCCCTGGCGACGGCATCGGGGTGGCGGTGACGCTCCATCCGCTCGCGGGTGATCCGCAGGGCGGTCTCGCGCCAGGACGGATCGACGCCCAGGTCCGCCTCGTAGGCCCCCATGAATCCCTCGAGGCCGCCTCGCTCGAGACCGTCGGCGAGCCGGTCCCAGGCGGCGAGCGACTCATCGCTCGCCGGAATCCCGAGCGTCACCGGGCCCACTAGGACGAGTGCCGCGACCTCATCGGCGTGATCGAGCGCATACGCCATCGCCGTGCTGCAGCCCATCGAGTGACCGCCGAGAACCGGCCGCTCGCCGGGACACCGGTCCGACAGCACCGATGCCAGGTCGCGCACCAGCTCCTCGTATCCGTACCCCTCACCCTCCGGCGCCGGAGAGGACTCGCCCTGTCCTCGTGCGTCGTATGTGATCAGCCGGTATCCGCGGCGTGCCAGGGTGAGGGAGCCGTGCAACACGTAGCGCCTGGTCGCCGTGAGCCCATGGAGGAGAACGATCGGGGGACCCTCCCCCACCTCCTCGCCGGCGAGGCGGACGCCGTCCGAGACGACCTCGAAGGGACGTGGCTCGAGCTGTTCCGGCTGCTCTGCGGCCATCAACCCCCCCGCACCGTGACCCGCCGGATCACCACCGGCGCCCTGGGTGTCCCGCTGGGCGTGCCGAGCTGCTCGATCCGCTGCACGACGTCGAACCCGCTGCTCACCATGCCGACGAGCGCATAATCGGGCGTCAGGCCCGCATCGGGGACCGTGACGACGAAGAACTGGCTCCCGGAGCGGCCCGGCGGCTCCGCCTGGGTCTTGGCCATCGCGACGATCCCCTGGGTATAGGAGAGATTGCGCGGCGGCGGCTCGTCGACGAAGTACCCGGGCCCGCCGCCTCCGGTACCGGTGGGGTCCCCGCCCTGGATCACGAATCCCGGGACGATCCGGTGGAACGGCGTGTCGTTGTAGACCCCCTGGCGAGCCAGATTCGCGAATGAAGACGCCGTCTTCGGGGCCCTTGCCACATCGAGTGCGATCGTGAAACTGCCGCAGCTCGTCATGACGGTCGCCGCGGCGGGGCCGCGCAGGGTGCTCGTCGGACGAGACAGATGAACGTCCTTCGGGGCCGGCTCCTGCACCTGGCTGCAGCCCGCGGGCAGCTGGGCCGCCGCGGTCGAGGTCTCCCCTCCCCCGTCCCCGCACCCCGCCACGAGAAGCGAGGCGAGAATGGCCATGACCGCTGTCCGGGCCGTGTTCAAGGCGCCGGAAGGGTACTCGCGGGGACTGCGATGATCGCCTCATGTCGGCGGCCGCCGATCCCACCCCGGACCCAAAGCCACCCCCCAGAGGGGTCAGGCTCATCGGCAGGGCGATCAGCACCCTCGTGGCGCGGGCTCCCGTCACCTGGCCGCTGCTCCGAGGGTGGAGCCACCGCTTCTGGCAGGACGCCGCCCCCACCTGGGACCAGCGCGTCCAGCGCTCTGGACCCGACTACCTCGCTCCCCTGGCGGCAGCGCTGCTCCATGTCCGGCCCGAGCCCGAGCGAGCCCTCGACATCGGCACCGGGCTCGGCGACGGCGCGCTGCTGATCGCCCGCGAGTTCCCGCACGCGCGCGTCCGAGGCGTCGATCTCTCCGAGGAGATGGTCCGCCGCGCGCAGGCCCGGATCGGCCTCGATCCGGAGGGACGGGTTGCCTTCAAGGTCGCGGACGCCTCTCACCTGCCGTTCCAGGACGACTCATTCGATCTCGTCGCCCAGCTCAACGTGCCGCCGTTCTTCTCGGAGATCGCCCGCGTACTCCGTCCGGGCGGCTTCGTCGTGATCGCGGCGAGCTGGGGGGCCAACACCCCCTTCTACACACCCGACTCGGTCCTTAGGCGCGGCTTCCGCAGGCGCGGCATCGAGCCCCTCCATACCGATCAGGCGGCGAAGGGCACGTACTTCGTCGCGAACCGGCCTGACGGGCCGCCCAACTAGATTCACCGGATCGACGCGGACCGCTCCCACCTTCTGCTGGTAAATCCGCACTCGGCCGGAGGACGGACGCTGAAGCTCCTGCCGCAGGTCCAAGGCGAGCTCGACGCCCGCTCGATTCCCTATCGCGTGGTGCGGACCCAGGGCCTCGAGCACGGTGTCGATGAGGCTCGCAAAGCCGCAGAGACGGGAGAGATCCCGGTCGTGATGAGCGGGGACGGCCTGGTCGGCCAGGTCGGCGGCATCCTCGCCGAGACCGATGCGACGATGGGGATCATCCCCGGAGGCCGCGGCAATGATCTCGCCCGCGTCCTCGGCATCCCTGCTGACCCCGCGGGAGCAGTGGCGGTTCTCGCCGACGGCAACACCAAGCAGATCGACGTCGGGGAGGTGAATGGGCGCCGCTTCCTCTGCGTCGCCTCGTGCGGCTTCGACTCCGACGCCAACCGGATCGCCAATGAGG
This sequence comes from Solirubrobacterales bacterium, assembly GCA_036519915.1. Taxonomy (GTDB): domain Bacteria; phylum Actinomycetota; class Thermoleophilia; order Solirubrobacterales; family 70-9; genus DASUPK01. Next base: position 11,248 of record DATDKQ010000280.1, read on the forward strand.
CCCGGCTGGTGAAGGGCAACCTCGTCTACGCCTACGCGGCCATCCGGGCGCTGATCGCCTGGCGGCCGGCGAAGTTCACGGTCGTCCTCGACGAGACCAAGACGATCGAGTTCGACGGCTACTCCGTCGCGGTCGGGAACAGCCGCGCCTTCGGCGGCGGCATGTTCATCGCACCGCACGCCGAGCTGGACGACGGCATGCTCGACGTGGTCACCGTCAGCGACGTCAGCAAGCTCCGCTATCTCAAGGGTCTCCCGAGGGCCTTCAAGGGAAGCCACCTCGAGAACGAAGAAGTGGCCGAGCACCGGGCCGCCACCGTCGAGATCAGTGCGGACCGCGACTTCGCCGTCTACGCGGACGGGGAGCATCTCACCGACCTGCCGGCCACCCTCGGGGTCCTCCCCGCCGCCCTGCGCGTGATCGCCCCGCCGGGGCCGCTCGTCGACCCGCCGAGCTGAGGCGAGGCCTAACCTCGGCCGCGATGAGCGCCCTGTTCACCGCGAAGCGCGGCGTGGCCCGCACCGTGGGATCGTTGAGCCGTCGGAGCGGCCGTGGTGGCGGGACCACCCTGCCCGGCCGCCTCCTTGTCCGCATGGCGCCGGACGCGATCGAGCGGCTCGCCGCTCAGCTCGACCGGGGCTCGATCGTGGTCAGCTCGACCAACGGCAAGACCACCACGGCCGCGATGATCTCCGAGATCCTCCGTGCCGACGGGCGGACGCCCGTCCACAACCGGGCCGGCTCGAACATGCACTGGGGAGTCGCCACCGCGCTGCTCGAGCAATCCGGCGACGAGGGGCTCTTCGAGCTCGACGAGGCCTGGCTGCCGCGGGTGGCGCCGCAGCTCCGCCCGCGCCTGCTCGTCCTCGGAAATCTCTTCCGGGACCAGCTCGACCGCTACGGCGAGCTGGAGCGGCTCGCAGACGAATGGGCCACGCTGGTCGCCCGCCTGGATGGATCCTGCGAGTTCGCCCTCAACGCCGACGATCCCCTGATCGCAGACCTGGGCCGCGACAAGGAGCTGCGTCGCAGGCCGGGAGTCACCTATTTCGGCATCGAGGACGAGAGCCAGGCGCTGCCCGAGCTCCAGCACGCCCACGACGCAAAACACTGCCGCCGCTGCGGTGCCCCCTACGTCTACGACCGCGCCTTCGTCGGCCACCTGGGCCACTACACCTGCCCCAACTGCGACGCCGACCGGCCATCGCCGGATGTCGCCGCCACCAGGATCGAGCTGCATGGGATCTCGGGCTCGAGCGTCCATGTCGAGACCCCGGAGGGCGGGCTGGACCTCGAGCTCCCACTCCCCGGCCTCTACAACGTCTACAACGCACTCGCGGCGATCACCGCGGCGCTGCGGTCAGGCGTGCCACTGGACCGTGTGCGGGACGGCCTCGAGTCGATGCGAGCGGTTTTCGGGCGCGTCGAGACGATCGAAGTCTCCGACAAGCCGGTGTCGATCCTGTTGATCAAGAACCCGGTCGGCGCGAACGAGGTGCTCCGGACACTGCAGCTGGAGTCGAACAACGGCGAAATCGACCTCTGGCTCGCGCTCAACGATCGGATCGCCGACGGCCGTGACGTCTCCTGGATCTGGGACGCCGACTTCGAGCTGCTCGCCGACGAGGTCCGGCGGGTCGTCTGCACCGGGACCCGGGCGCCGGAGATGGCTCTCCGCCTCAAGTACGCGGGCTGGCCCCAGGAAACGATCGAGGTGATCGAGTCGATCGACACATCGCTCGACCAGGCGGTCTCGGCAGCCCCGGACCGCCTCTTCGCCCTCCCCACCTACACCGCCCTGCTGGAGCTGCGGACGCTGCTCACGCATCGCGGGCTCGCGGGGGACTACTGGGAATGAGCTCGCCTCGCGAAACCGGTTCCCCCGCGCTCGAGGACGCCGCGATCTGGCAGCTGGTCGAATTCGGGTCCTACACCGCCGACCTCCGGCTCTGGCAAGAGCTGACCGAGGCGGCGGCCGGCCCGGTGCTCGAGCTCGGGGGCGGCGCCGGCCGGGTGACTCTTCATCTCGCCGAAACGGGGGCCGAGGTGATCACGGTGGAGCGGGATCCCGCTCTCGCTGCCCGCCTCGAGGACTCAGCCGCCGAGCGCGACCTCGCGGTCTCCGTTGCCGTCGCGGACCTCGCCGCCCCGGCCGACCTTCGCCTGACCGCGGAGCCAGCAGTTGCGCTCGGCCCCCTCCACCTGATCCAGGAATTCGACGGCGCCACCCGGCCCGCCCTCCTGGGCCGCCTCGCCGAGCTGATGGCGCCGGGGGCGACCATCGCACTGACGGTCGTCGATGAGACCACCCTGCTCAGCTCAGGGGCGGCCTCGACGCAGATCCTTCCGGACATGCGAGAGCTCGACGGCTGGGTGTACTCGAGCGAGCCGCTCTGGGTCCAGGTGGGCGATGAGGCGCTCAAGGTTCGCCGCCTGCGCGAGCGGGTCTCCCCCGACGGGCAAATGGAGCGCGCCGTGCACGACGACATCCTGCACCGAGTCAGCCCGGACCGCCTCGAACTGGAGGCAGAGGAGGCCGGGCTGCGCCGCGCCGGCAGGCGCCAGATCAGCTCCGGCCCCAACGAGGCCGACTCTGCGGTCGTTCTGCTCGAGGTGCCGGCGTGAGCGACCCGGGACTTCGCCTCCTCGCTCTCTATCCCGAGCAGATGAACATCTACGCGGACCGCGGCAACATCCTCTTCCTCCAGCGCCGCACCGAGTGGCGCGGCATCGACTTCGAGTACGCGGCCGCCGGCCCCGGCGACGGCTTCGACCCGGCCGCCCACGACCTGATCTATATCGGCGGCGGCCAGGACCGCGACCAGGTCCTGGTGGCCGAGGACATGCTCCGCACCAAGCGCGACGCGATCGCCTCGGCCGTCGCAGACGGTGCCGCTCTGCTCGCGGTCTGCGGCGGCTACCAACTGCTCGGGCACCGCTATCAGCTCAGCGATCAGTCGATCACCGGTCTCGGAATCGCCGACCTCGAGACGGTTCGCGAGCCCGGCCCGCGCCTCATCGGCAACGTTTCGATCGAGGTCGATCCCGGGCAGGGCCCGAGGGTGCTGGCGGGCTTTGAGAACCACGGGGGGCGCACCTATCTGGGCTCGTCCGCCGAGGCGCTCGGCCGCGTCCTGCACGGTCACGGCAACAACGGGCGCGACGGCTACGAGGGCGTCCAGCGAGCCAACATGATCGGCACCTACCTCCACGGCCCGCTTCTGCCGAAGAACGCCTGGCTCGCCGATCGTCTGATCGCGCTGGCCATCGGCCGCCGGACCGGTTCCGAGCCGGAGCTGGAGCCGCTCGGCGATGAGTTGGAGACCTCAGCGCACGAATCCGCGTTGCGCGCGGCGTCGAGCGGCTAGGATCCGGGCATGGTCATCGTGATCATCATCGTCGTCCTGTTGCTCCTGGCGGGGCTGATCTACGTTCTTCTCCGCAACAGCCTGATTAGTCTCAACCAGCGTGTCGGAGAGTCCTGGAGCGGCATCGACGTGCAGCTCAAGCGCCGGCACGACCTGGTTCCGAACCTGGTCGAGAGCGTCAAGGGCTACGCCACGCATGAGCAGGAGACCTTCGAGAGGGTGACTCAGGCGCGCGCCGCCGCCATGCAGGCGAGCGGCCCCGCCGAAGCAGGCCAGGCGGAGGGCCAGCTGACCGCCGCTCTCGGCGGCCTCCGGGTGGTCGCCGAGCAGTATCCGCAGCTGCGCGCCACCGAGAACTTCCAGCAGCTGCAGCGCCAGCTCTCTGAGCTCGAGGATGAGATCCAGGCGTCGCGCCGGATCTACAACTCGAACGTGCAGCAGTTCAACACCCGCATCCAGCAATTCCCGGCCTCGATTCCGGCCAAGCAGATGGGCTACGCGGAGAAGGAGTACTTCGCGATCACGGAGGCCGGCGAACGCGAGGTCCCCGAGGTCTCTTTCTCACAGGGCCAAACCGCCGAGCAGGGTTAGCAATTCCTAGAAGCCAGTCGACCCGAAGCCGCCCTCGCCACGGGTCGAGTCGTCGAGCGCCTCGGCGTTGAGCGGTGTGGCGTGGACGACCGGAACGAGGAGCAGCTGCGCGATCCGGTCGCCCTGGGTGATCTGAAACTCCACGCTGGGGTCCGTATTCAGAAGAAGCACCCGCACCTCGCCCCTGTAGCCCGGATCGATCAAACCGGGCGAGTTGACCAGGGTCACGCCGTGCTTGATCGCCATGCCCGAGCGCGGCAGCACCAGCCCCCCGACGCCCTCCGGAATCTGGACGGCGAGCCCGGTGCCGACGCTGACCCGGGCGCCGGGCGCCAGTCGGGCGGACTCGGCCGCGTGGAGGTCGAGGCCGGCGTCGTTGTCGTGCGCCCGAGTGGGCAGCGTCGCCTTCTCGCTGAGCTTCACGAACCGCAGCTCGCCCGTGCGTTCACCCGCCAGCTCCTCCGCAGCGACGGCCACCGCCACCGCCGCGCCACCGCCTCCCGACTCAGCCTCCGGCGGGTAGGCCGTTACGGGATGGCGCTCCGCGCCCGTTGACCTCGAGGTCAGCGAACCGCTCGGCGAGCGCGGCAGGAAGTCGCGCGCGAACGAGAACCCCGTCCGCGCGATCCTCACGCTCGAGATCACCAGCGATTTGGTGGAGCTCCGAAAGCCGATCACCAGCATCAAAGGGTATGAGCAGCTCCACTCGGATCAATGACCCCTTGACCAAATCGGCGATTCCGGCCCGCAGCTCGTCCAGCCCCTCGCCCGTATCTGCCGAAACCAGCACGGCGTCGGGATGACGCAGCGAGAGCTCACGGCGATCCTCCTCGTCGAGCAGATCGACCTTGTTCATGACGAGGATCCGTGGGGAGTCGCCGGCCCCTATCTCCTCGAGAGTCGCATCCGCGGCGGCGATCGAGTCCATTCGCTGCTCCTCGGGCTCCGAGCCGTCGACGACGTGCAGGATCAGATCGGCGAGCACGGTCTCCTCGAGCGTCGCCTTGAAGGCCTCCACCAGCTGATGCGGGAGCTTGCGGATGAAGCCGACGGTGTCCGTCAGCAGGTAGCGCCTGCCCTCGTAGTTGAACGCCCGAGTGGTCGGATCCAGGGTGTGGAAGAGCCTCTCCCCCACACCCACTTCGGCGCCGGTCAGGGCGTTGAGCAGCGTGGACTTGCCGGCGTTCGTGTAGCCGGCCAGGGCGACCGAGGGCAGGGCGGCGCGTTCGCGCTCGGCCCGCATTACCCCCCGGTTCCGCTCGACTCCGCGCAGCTGGCGTCGCAACGCGGTGATCCGGTCGCGAGCCAGGCGGCGATCGGTCTCGATCTGGGACTCACCCGGGCCGCGGGTGCCGATGCCGCCGTCAATACGGCCCGCACCCAGGCGCTCGAGATGCGTCCACAGGCCCCTCATGCGCGCGAGGTTGTACTCGAGCTGCGCCAACTCGACCTGGAGCTTGCCCTCGGCGGTGTGGGCGTGGTCGGCGAAGATGTCGAGGATCACCGCGGTCCGGTCGATCACCGGGACGCCCAGTGCCTGCTCGAGGTTGCGCTCCTGGCGCGGGACTAGCTCGTCGTCGCAGGCGACCAGGTTGGCGTCCGCCGCCGCTATCTCGCGCTTTAGCTCGACCAGCTTGCCGCGGCCCAGGTAGCGGTCGGGATCAGGCTGTGCCCGCGCCTGCGTGAGCTCCCCGGCGGTGGCCACCCCGGCTGTGCGGAGCAGTTCCTTCAGCTCGGCGAGCGGGTCGTCGCGGTGCTCCCCATCCCGGACGATGCCGACCGCGAAGGCGCGCTGCCTGGCGCGAGGATTGACGACCCCTGCGGAGCCGTTCGCATGGCGGCTGTCTGCCAGGCGTCCGTTGCGACTTCTCTGCACTCCCCTGATGGTAGGGGTAGCGCCGCCGGTCGCCCTGAGGCCTGTCAGGCAGCCGGCCGTGGAGCCACGCGCGTTTCGCTCGCCTTCTGCGGCACCAGGGGCAGCAGCGCTGCCGCACCGATCACCGCGACGAACGCCAGGCAGCGGGCGACGACGTCGAGTGCATCCGAGCCCAGGGGATCGCCGAAGACGAGGACTCCGCCGGTGATGGCGGACAGCGTGGCGCTGGCGGAGAAGGCGACGATCACGGCCATGGGCTCGCCGAGCTGCAGCCCCCGGGCGAGTGCCAGAAAGCCACCGATCCCGCCGACGATGGCCATCGCGGTCCAGGGACTGAGCACGCTGAGGGGTGAGGAGGGAACGGTCACCGCGAGGGCCTTGATCGCAACGTCGGAGACACCGATCGATGTCCCGGCGGCGACGGCGAGCAGGAGCCAGCCGCTGCTGACGAGGCGCCGGTGCGCGGAGGCGACCAACAGCGCGCCGGCGAGTGCGAGCGTGCCACCCTCGAACGCGAGCATGGTCGAATGGGTGAAGGCACCGTCCTCCTTCGCGTGCCCGGCGGTCAACGCCAGGAAGCCGAGGCCAGCCGCGCAGAGCCCGAGCCCGATCAGGTCCCGCGTCCCGACCGCGACCCCGAACCAGCGGCGAGCCGGGACGGCCAGCAGCGCGAGCCCGCCGGCGATCACGGCCTGGACGAGCGACAGGGGCGCCATCGAAAGAGCCACCACATGCAGTGCCCAGCCGAGGGCGGCGAGCGCGAACCCGATCACCCACCAGCGCGAGCGAAACAGTGCGGCCGCGCTTCGCAGCGGGTTCCGCATCGCGACATCGGGCGCGGCGACGGCGCCGCGATGCTTGCAGAGCATCGCCACCCCCGTGAAGGCGGCACATCCAAGCGCCAGTATCAGTCCGATTTCACTCATTGAATGGTGGGTCGGCCTTGCAAGGTCTCGCCTTTAGCTGAGTGGCCGATAAAGGCCGATTCGCCCCCCGAGGGGCCGTCCCGGGGCACGCTACGGACTCGCGAGGTCCTGCGCGCCGGTTCGGCCTACCCGCTAAGGGCTCAGATGAACCCGCAGGCGTTGCACCGCCTCGGTGAGCAGCTCGTCGGGCGTCGTCAGGGAGATCCGGAAGAAGCCCTCGCCGCTCGGACCGTACATGGATCCAGGCGATACCACCACTGCCGCCTCCTCGAGGACCATCTCCGCGAAGGAGGCGGATGTGTGACCGCTCGGCACCGGCGCCCAGATGTAGATCGTGCCCTTGGGAGCGTCGACACCGACCCCAATGTCGCTAAGGGCCCCCACGACCAGATCCCGGCGCCGCTCGTAGATCCGGCACATCTCCTCAACCGCGCCCCGGGGCCCGCGCAGCGCCGCGGCGCCGGCGAGTTGGACCGCCTCGAAGAGTCCTGAGTCCACGTTGGTCTTCAGCCGCCAGTAGGTCCTGATCGCCTCGGCGTTGCCAAGGATCGCCGCACAGCGCCAGCCGGTCATGTTGTAGCCCTTGGAGAGGGAAAAGACCTCGACCCCGACCTCCTTGGCCCTGGGAGTAGCCAGGAAGCTGGGCGCGACGTAGCCGTCGTAGGTGGTCTCCGAGTAGGCGTTGTCGTGGACGACGAGGATCTCGTGTCGCTCGGCGAGCTCGACCACTCGCTCGAAGAACCCGTCGGGCACCACCGCGCCCGTGGGGTTGTTCGGGTAGTTGATGAACAGCAGCCGCGCGGCGTCGAGCTTCTCCGCCGCGATCGCGGCCAGGTCAGGGACAAAACCGAGATCCGGCCGGAGCGGAAGCAGATACGCCTCCGCGCCGGCGAGCACCGGTCCACTCGTGTACACCGGGTACCCGGGATCGGAGGCAAGGGCGACGTCCCCCGGATCGAGGAACGCGAAGCAGAGGTTGTAGATGCACTCCTTCGCCCCGATCGCCGGGATCACCTCGGTGACGGAATCGATCTCCACGCCGAAGCGCTGCAGGTAAAAGTCCGCGAAGGCCTCGCGGAACTCCCGGCGGCCGCGATTGCTCGGATAGCGCTGGGCCTCGGGATCGCCGACCGCCTCCCGCATCGCCTCGACGATGTACCGGAAGGTCGGGGTGTCCGGATCGCCGATGCCGAGGCTGATCACGTCGATGCCCTCGTCGCGCTTCGCCTCGATCCGCTGCTCCAGCTCGGCGAACATGTACGGCGGGATCGCCTCCAGCCGCTGGGACGGAGCGGCCAGCCCCTTCTTCTTGGTCGGTGCTGCCATTCGAAGCCGGAAGAGTAGGTCAGCCGAGCTCTTCGAGCGCCCGCAGCAGCTCCGCCGATAGCTCGCCGGAAAAGATCGGCTCGGCCCACCCGGTCAGGAGCACGGAGAGATCCTTGCCGATCTCGACCTCGAGCTCGCCACCGTCGAGCTCGACGGTCAGCCGGCTCGGAGCCCCGGCCAGGTGTGCCGCGACTGCGGCGCCCGAGGCACCGGTACCCGAGGCGAGCGTCTCCCCCACCCCGCGCTCGAAGATTCGGGCGCGCAGCCGATCATCTTCAGCCCGGTAGAAGCTCACGTTGGTGCGATTCGGAAACAACGGGCTGGTCTCGATCTCGGGACCGATCGCCGCCAGATCGAGCGCTTCGAGCTCCCCGCCGATCTCGATCGCGCACTGGGGGTTCCCAATCGAGACGTGCTGAAACCGCCAGGACCGCCCTGCTGCCACCACCTCGCCCCGCCCGTCCTCCGCTCCCGAGGGGTAGTCGTCGGACGTGGTGCTCGCCCTGCCCATCTCGAGCGTCACCTCGCGGTCGGAGCGAATCCTCGGGGTGATGGGCCCGGCCTTGGTGAGGATCGTGAACCTGTCGGCGTCCGTCCAGCCCGAGCGGCGGAGGTAGAGCACCGCCTCCCGGGCGCCGTTGCCCGACAGCTCGGCCTCGGACCCGTCGGGGTTGAAGATGCGCAGCTCGGCGACGTAGCGTGGGTCCTCGACCGGCGCCAGCAGCAGCAGCCCGTCCGAGCCCACGCCGAAATGCGGGTCGCAGATCCGCCTGATCCTTGCGGGCGTCGGCTCCCAGGGGAGCGCCGCGGCCTCGACGATCAGGTAGTCGTTGCCGAGCGCGGTCCACTTCTCGAACCTCATCGCACCTCCTCGACGGCTGCACGCGCCCCGGACTCATCGAGGAAGTACTCGATCCGCGAGATCCGGCCGCCCTTGAAGCTGAACAGCATCCAAGCAGGGACATCCAGGGGAGCGCCGCTCGTCTCGCCCCGCATAACCCACCGCACGGAGGCGAGTACCCGCAAGCCCACGGACTCCACGGCGAGCAGCTCGACATGCTCCTCCTCCCATGAGTCCTTGATGCGCCGCCACTGCTCGACCATCGCCGGCAAGCCCTTGAATTCGCCCGCCTCCGGCCAACCCTGCGGCGACACGATCAGCCCGTCCCGACTCCAGATCGCTGCCAGCCCTTCCTCCCAGTCGTCGGCATTCCAAGCCTCGATCGAGCGCCGTGCGAGCTCCTCACGGTCCGCTTGATCCACTAGAGAAACTCCACGATTTCGGCGGCCACCTCTACATCCTCGCGGCCTGTGCGGTCGACCAACGTCACGCCCTCCATCCGCCGCATCCAGGTGAGTTGGCGCCGCGCGTACTGGCGATGCGCGCGCTTCATCGCTCGGGGATTGCCGTTCAGCAGATCCTCGAAGCCGAGCGCCGCTCGCGCCGTCCGCGAGGCCCCCGCGGCGGCGGCGCGGCGGGCCTCGTCCGCCGCCGCCGAGGCGACCATCTCGTCGACCCTGGCGTCAATCCGCTCGTTCAGCTCGCCCCGCGCCATCGCCAGGCCGACGAGGACGGTCGGGTGACGCAACTCGGCTGTCCACAGCCGCTCGGAGCTCCGCGCCGGCTCGATTCCCGCGCGGCTGAGCTCGGTGAGCCGGGCGATTCGCTTGCGGTCATTGCGATCGACGCCCGCGGCGTACTCGGGATCGAGCTCCGCGTGCAGCGCCGCCGATCCGCGCTCCGACAGCTCGCGCTCGACCTCGTCGCGGATCTCCTGGGGAACCGGCGGACGGAGCTCCAGGTCGGCCAGCGCCGCGCGCAGGTAGAGGCCGGTACCACCGACCACGATCGGCCGCCTCCCCTCCGCAAGGAGCGAGTCGATCTCGCGGTGGGCGAGCTCGGCGTACCGGCCGGCGGTGAACTCCTCGGTCGGGTCCACGAAGGAGAGCAGCCTGTGATCGAGTTGCGCCTGCTGCTCGGCATCGGCGGCGGCGCTCAGAACCTCCAGCCCGCGGTAGACCTGGATCGAGTCGCAGTTCACCGCCACCGGGTCCTCCCCACGTTCGCGCAGGCGCTCGGCCACCGCGATCGCTACGCCTGTCTTGCCCACGGCCGTCGGGCCGAAGAGGGCGAGGACCTTCAAGCGGCTCGGCTGAGCAGCCGCTCCGATCCGCTCAGCGTGGCCGAGGTCGCTCCGCCGATCTCGACCTCGATCAGCTCGCCCGGGGCGGCGGTTCCATCGAAATTGACGGTCTTGTTGTGGCGGGTACGGCCGCGTAGCCGGGAGGGATCCGTCCGGCTCGGGCCCTCGACCAGCACCTCCATCGTCCGCCCGACGAAGCGCTCAGCCCGCTCGCGCGCCCTGCGCTGGACCAGCTCCACGAGGCGTTCCATCCGCTCGCGCTTGACCGCGTGGGAGAGCTGGTCGTCCAGGTCGGCCGCCTCGGTCCCTCGCCGCGGCGAGAAGATGAAGGTGAACGCGCCGTCGTACCCGACCTCGTCGACGACCTCGAGGGTCTCCGCGAAGTCCGCTTCGCTCTCACCCGGGAAGCCGACGATGATGTCGGTCGTAATCGCGCAGTCGGGCACGTGCTCGCGGATCAGCGCGACGCGGTCCATGTAGCGCTCGCGGTTGTAGGTGCGGCGCATCCGCTTCAGCACCCCGCTCGAGCCGGACTGGAGCGGCAGGTGGATGTGCTCGCAGACCGACGGCAGCTCGGCGTGGGCTCGGACCACCTCCTCGCGCATGTCCTTGGGGTGCGGGCTCGTATAACGAATCCTGTCGATCCCGTCGATCGTGTCGACTTGTGCCAGCAGGTCAGCGAAGCCGATCCGGCTCTCCTTGGGCAGGTCCCGCCCATAGCTGTTCACGTTCTGCCCGAGCAGCGTGACCTCGCGGACGCCATCCGTCGCCAGGCGCTCAACCTCGGCGAGCAGCTCGTCGGGATCGCGACTCATCTCACGGCCACGCACAGACGGGACGATGCAGTACGAGCAGACGCAGTTGCATCCCTGGGAGATCTGCACCCAGGCCTGGAACTCTCGCTCGCGCTTCATCGGCAGATGGCCGGAGACGTCCTCGAACTCGAAATAACCCTGAGCGGTGAGCGAGTCGGAAGTCAGGAACTCGGCGAGGCGATGGATCTGGCCGGGCCCGAAGGCGACGTCGACGAACGGGAAGCGGCGGAAGACCTCCTCCTTCACCGACTGCGCCCAGCAACCGCCGACGCCGACCACTCGCGCCGGATCCTCCGACTTGAGCCGCTTCGCCTCGCCCAGGTGCGCGATGAAGCGGTTGTCGGCGGATTCGCGGATCGAGCAGGTGTTGAAGAGGATCAGGTCAGCGCCCTCGCGGTCCTCTGACTCCGCATAGCCGAGGGAGTCGAGCATGCCCTTCATCCGCTCGGAGTCGTGCTCGTTCATCTGGCACCCGAAGGTGGTGAGGTGGTAGCGACGCATCGCGCTCAATGTAGCGGCGGGCCGCCCGGCCGTGAGGCCCTAGGGAGTGGGACCGCCGGTGACGGTCAGGTTGCCCTGCATACCCGCCTCCCGGTGCCCCGGGACCGTGCAGTAGAAGACGTACGAGCCCGGTGCCAGATTGGAGAGCTGGACCGACTCCTTGTTGTTCGTGAACGGCTGCACCTCGCCCAGCACGTTGCCGTTCGACGTGGCGACGGCGATGCTGTGCGGAACCGGAGACGGGTTGTCATAGGTGATCGTCACGTTCCCGGGCTTCGCCATGAGCCCGTTCGGCTCGAAAACCAGCCCGCCATCCGCGGGCGATGACACATCGAGGCTCTCGGTGGCTCCAGTGGCTCCAGTGGCTCCAGTGGCTCCAGTGGCTCCAGTGGCCCCGGTGGCCCCGGTGGCTCCGGTGGTCTCGGGCTGCGGCTCCTCCTTGGCGAGCTCCGCATTGCGCTTGTCCTGCTCGTCATTCGACTTGACCACCGCGAACGCCATGGTCGTCGCGACGACCGCCGCGAAGAGGACGATTCCGCCGACCATCAGCGCGCGGCTGGTCGGAAACCGATCGCTCTCGCGGATGCCGAGGAAGGCCAGCCCCACCGCGGCAATCACCAGCACGATCCCAACCACGAAGAAGAAATTGCCGTCCATTCGGCGCGGATCCTACCCGTGCGAGCCGACCGCGGTCAGGCGCGGACCGGCGGGTCAGGCCGCCCCGCGAAGGCGCTGCTCCACGCTCCGCACGGCGTCGTAGGCGAGCTCCAGCGGGTAGCCCCGCCTGATCAGCAGGCCCAGGGCGCGCTCGCGCTCGCGCTCGGTGCCGCACCTCATGCCGCGAGCGAGGAGCAGCGAGGTCGCCCGCTCGAGCTGAGCAGACTCATCGTCCCCGCCGAGGGCCGCCTCGATGTGCTCCAGGGCCACCCCGCGCCCCTCGAGCGCCCGGGCTATCCGATCCGGCCCCCACCCCGCCAGCAGGCGCTTGTCGTCGGCGTAGCGGCGGGCGAAGCTCGCGTCATCGATCGCTCCCGCCTCGGCGAGGAGCGCGATGACCTCCTCGATCTCCGCATCCTGGACCCCGCGCTCGGCGAGCCAGCCGCGGAGCTCAGCCTCGGTGCGCTCCTTGTACCCCAGCGCCTTGAGCGCGAGCTCGTAGGCGTCCTTGGGCACGCCGCCTAAGCGGCCTTCTTCTCGGGCTTCTTCGCCGGCTTCACGGCCTCGACGGTCTCGGCGGCGTCGGCCTTCTTCTCGGCCTCGGGGCGCGCCTCCGCGTCGGCGCCGATGCCGAGCTTCGCGTGGATCTTCGTCTCGAGCTCGGCCGCGAGCTCCGGGTTGTCGCGCAGGAACTCCTTGGTGTTGTTGCGGCCCTGGCCGAGCCGCGTCTCGCCGTGAGAGAAGAACGAGCCCGACTTCTGGATCAGGTCGTGCTCCAGGGCCATGTCGATCAGGGCGCCCTCCTTCGAGATGCCGACGCCGTACTCGATGTCGAACTCGGCCTGGCGGAACGGCGGCGCCACCTTGTTCTTGACGACCTTGACCCGGACGCGGTTGCCCACCGCCTCGGTGCCCTCCTTGAGGGTCTCGATCCGGCGGATGTCGAGCCGCTGCGAGGAATAGAACTTCAGCGCCCGGCCGCCCGGCTGGGTCTCCGGCGAGCCGAACATCACGCCGATCTTCTCGCGGATCTGGTTGGTGAACAGGCAGATCGTGTTTGCGCGATTCAGGTTGCCCGCCAGCTTGCGCAGCGCCTGGGACATCAGGCGCGCCTGCAGCCCGACGTGCTGGTCCCCCATCTGGCCCTCGAGCTCCACCCGCGGCGTCAGCGCGGCTACCGAGTCAACCGCGACCACGTCGACGGCGCCGGAGCGCACCAGCACGTCGACGATCTCCAGGGCCTGCTCGCCGTAGTCGGGCTGGGAGATCATCAGCTCGTCGGTGTTGACTCCGATCTTCCGCGCGTAGACGGGATCGAGCGCGTGCTCGGTGTCGACGAAGGCGCAGACCCCTCCGCGCGCCTGGGCCTCGGCGATGATGTGGTAGACCAGCGTCGTCTTACCGGACGACTCCGGCCCGAAGATCTCGACGATGCGCCCGCGTGGCACCCCGCCGACGCCCAGGGCGATGTCCAGCGGAAGGGCGCCCGTGGAAATCGCCTCGACGTTCAATGCTCCGATGTCGCCAAGCTTCATCAGCGCGCCCTGGCCGAACTCCTTCTCGATCTGCGTCACCGCCGCCTGCAGCGCCTGGTCGCGCGCCTTCGCGTCCTTCTCGCCGGCCTCTCTCAAATTGGGCTTCTGATCTGCCATTGGGTCACCTCTCTGCTCTAGTCGTCGTTGGCGGTCGGAAGCTCCAACTCGGCCAGGGGTTCGTACTCAGCACCGCTCCTGCGCAGGTGCGACTTGAAGAGCACCAGACGAGTCGGACGGAAGAACCGGAACATGTGTTCGGGCAGCGGATGCGGCTGGGTCGTGATCAGGGCGGGCTTGCGGCTGCCCGGCGCCTCGGGCCTCACCCGGGCCACGGTCAGGTGCGGCCAGAACGCTCGCTTCTCCGGCTCGTAGAAGCCGGCCTCCACCAACCGCCCCTCGATCTGCTTCTGGAATCCGACGGTTTCGTCTGAGTTCGCCGCCAGCGCGATCAGCCTCGGGCGCTTCCCGCGCGGCACGCCTACCGGCTCCGCCATCAGCTCGACCGCGGGCGCCTGGTCGCCAACGTCAAAGCCCGCCTTCGCGATCGCCTTGGCGTCCTTCTCGGCCTGGTAGCCGAGGAAGAC
>DATDKQ010000281.1:0-16821 GCA_036519915.1 Solirubrobacterales bacterium
CGGAGCGCCCTCGCATATCCCTCATGACAAACCGTCCCGGAAGCCCAGCCTCCAGCTGGGGTAACGCAACTCCCAGCCGAGCTCGCGCTTCGCCTTCTCGTTCGACGCTCCGCGCACCTCGGTCATCATGACGGTCATTGCCTCGCCGGCCAAGACCCGGCCCACCCAGCGGGGAAGATGGCGCGGCGGCTTGGCTCCGATGGCCTTCGCCAGTTCCGGGAGCATGACGGACACGGGCGCGGGTTCATCATCGACGACGTTGTATACGCCGGGCCCGCCCCGGTCGAGCGCGGCCGCTGTCGCCGAGGCGGCGTCGTGGATGTGTACGAAAGACCAGATTCCGGCGCCGTTGCCAACCACCGGGAACCGGCGCTTCCGGAGCATCGCGACCTGTTCTCCGTCGGGGTTCAAGGCGATCGAGGTTCCGGGCCCGTAGAACCCGCCGTAGCGGAGGGCAAGTCCCTCGATCCCCTCGGCGTCGGTGACGACCCGCTCGAGGTACTTGATCGCGCCGAGCGTTTCGGCGACCGTCTTCGGCGGGTGCTCCTGAAGCGGGTCGCCCTCCGACTTGACGGGCCCGCCTGTGCGCTCGAACGGCCAGCCGGCGAAGCTCTGCACGATGAACCGACGCGCGCCGGCGGCCTTTGCCGCCGCGAGCAGGTGATCGGTTCCCTCCCTTCGCAGGCGGTTGGTCTGGGCGAACATCTTGTCAATGCTGCGGCCGAATGAAGCCGCGTCGATTGCGGTGAGCTCGTGGATCACCGCCTCCGGATCGGCCTCGCCGACGGCCTGCGCGACCCCCTCGGGATCGAGCGCGTCCGCGATGGCGGGGCGAGCCCCCAGCGACCGGATCGCTTCCGCCTTGGCGGGCGTCCGGGTCATCGCCGTGACCTCGTGACCATCCTCGACCAGCATCGGCACCAGCTGCTTTCCGATGGCGCCCGTAGCGCCCGCTACGAAGACCTTCATGTCTGCCTCCTATCCATTCTGGAGTCACAGACGAAGTGCCGCGCTCGTTTGTGACAGCCCCGATCAAACGGGTTGCTCCTCGGGTTTCAGCCTCGGAGCCTCCTCGCATCCACCGGCTTGCGCTTGCGCCAGGCCTCCCAGCGGTTCTCGAGGCGCTTCGTGAAGCGCTTGGGCTTGTCGGCGTAGATGCGCTCGCCGAGCGAGATCGCCGCGAACTGCAGCTCGCCCCGGCGCTGATCGATCTGCTCGAGCAGGTGACGTTTGTGGGCCGGGTCGGCGAAGGCGGCCCGGCGGCGCTGGACCGTCTCGCGGAGCAGCGCGAGGTCGTGATCGTCGCCGAGGTGATCGGAGAGGTCGTGCGCATGATCAGCAAGTGGCCCGAGCATGTGCTTGTCGGCGTCGCCGATCAGCCGCACCTGGTACCAGAGGTCCTTGACCCGCTTGCGCAGCTCGTGGAGGTTGGTGACGCTCGCCTCCTCCTCGACGGTGCGCAGGCGCTTTCGCCCACGCCGATAGGTCCGGTGAAGCCCCGGCCCGATCAGCTCCCACCCATCACCCTTCAGCGGCAGCGCGTCGATCCTGCTGCGTCCCGCCGCCAGGCCGGCGGCCGCTTCGGCCATCGCCCGCTCGACCGAGCCATCGTCATGGGCCGCCCGGTTCTCCTGCTCGAGCTGCTCCCGGAGGGCATTGAAATGGCCCTCCGCCGACGCCCCGAACCGCTCCGCCAGGCCATCGAGCGCTTCCACCAGGATCTCAGCGTCCCGGAAGCCGCTCAGACCCCTCGCCACCTCCCGGTAGTGGTCGTTCTCGCGGCGCCAGACGTCGTCGCCGATCTCATGCCGAACGAGCCGCAGGGCCGAGCGGATCTTCTTGACGTCCTTGCGCGCCTCGTGGATCGCCTCCGCGGGCTCGGTGCCCGCCTCGCCTCGCAGCTGGGCGACCGCGTCGTCCACCTGAGCCGCGAGGACTCGCTTCACTCCTGCGTCAACGGGCTCACGCGAGAGCAACCTGTACGCATCCGAGTCGAAGCTGGCTCCGTCGGCTCCGCGAAATCGGCGGAACCCGATTCCTGCGGCCGCTGCGGTCCCCGCGGCCACCAGCCCGGCGGCCTTGCGCGGATCCTTTACCTCCGAGAGCGCCCTACGGGCTGCCTTCTCGAGGTCGTCGCGTGATGGGTTCATGCCTTATTTCTGCCACATATGGGTGCGCATCTAACGGGACGCGGTGTAAAAACGC
Organism: Solirubrobacterales bacterium; assembly: GCA_036519915.1. GTDB lineage: Bacteria > Actinomycetota > Thermoleophilia > Solirubrobacterales > 70-9 > DASUPK01. The sequence continues at coordinate 2,206 of DATDKQ010000281.1, forward strand.
GGATAAGCGAGGAGCAACCCGATTCACGGTGGACCTCGGGTCGCCAGGGTCTCATTCAGGTAGCGCTCATCGCCGGTGACCTCCTCCCCGAACCAGTCAGGCGGCTGGAAGGCCCGCGCCTCATCCTCCGAGGAGAACTCGATCTCCGCCACGACGAGCCCCTCGAGGTCGCCCTCATAGACATCGACCTCGATCCTGAGGTCACCGTGCGGAATCACGTGTCTGCGCTTGTGGAGACGGCGTCCTTCGGTCAGGGGCCAGAGCCGCTCGAAGGCCTCGCGGTCCAGCTCGACCTCGGCCTCGTCGCGTGAGATGCCCGAGCCGCGCTTCGCCGTCAGCAGGAGTCTCTCTCCCCTGCGGCGGAGCCGCACCTCGCCATCGGAGCCGATCGCCAGGTAGCCCTGCTCGATCTCATCCCACTGGGTCCCGCTCAGATCGGGCGGCTCGGGCACCAGGAACTTGCGCTCGACCTCCACAACGGACACCGTAGACTGGAAGCCCATCCAACAGGGGGGCTCGCAGGCAAGCGGGCTGAGATAGCGGGCTATCCACACCTCCCGCCGACCCTTTGAACCTGTGCGGTAATGCGCGCGGAGGGAGCATGCTCACCAGACTTCGCGAAGGCACTCCGGACGCGGCCCGCGAAGGCCGTGCCAGGCCCGGCACCCCGGACGACGCCGGCGCACCGGTCCGGATCGAGGGCCTCGCCCACTCCTTCGGCGAGCTGCGGGTAATCGAGCGGATAGGTCTCGAGGCCGAACCGGGTGAGGTGGTCGGCATCGTCGGTCCGTCGGGGTGCGGGAAGACCACCCTGCTCGAGCTCGTCGCCGGCCTGAGACCGGCGGACTCGGGCACGATCTCGGTCGGCGGGCGGACCGCGGCCGAGGAGCGCCTGGAGCGCTGCGCGTACATGCCGCAGCGCGACCTGCTGCTGCCCTGGCTGTCGGCCCTCGACAACGCGGCGCTGGCCCTGCGGATCGCCGGAGCCCCTCGCGGCGGAGCCCGGGCGCAGGCCGGCGCCCACTTCGAGCGCCTAGGGCTGGCGGGGTTCGAAGGCGCTCGGCCAGGGGAGCTCTCCGGCGGCATGCGCCAGCGCGTGGCCTTCCTGCGGACGCTGATGGCCGGCCGCCCCGTCCTGCTCCTTGACGAGCCCTTCGCCTCGCTCGATGCGATCACCCGGGCCGAGATGCAGTCCTGGCTCGCCGGAGTGCTGGGGCCCGACAAGCACACGGTCCTGCTGGTCACCCACGACGTGGAGGAGGCGCTCTATCTCTCCGATCGCGTGCTCGTCTTGAGCTCGCGTCCGGCGAGGATCGCCGATCGGATCGAGATCACGAGCCCGCGCATGCCGGATCGCTCCGCCGCCGTGACCTCGGCCGAGTTCACCGCCCTGAAGGAGCGGGCGCTGCGTAGCCTCGCGGAGGCAGCGAGGTGAGCACCGCGCGCAGGTATCTGGCCCCCGTCGCGGTGATCCTGGTGCTGTTGGGCGCCTGGGAGCTCGCCGCGCGCTGGGATTGGATCTCGAACGCGCTCAACATCGAGGATTTCCTCGTTCCGGCTCCGAGCGACATCGCCAAATCCCTCTGGGAGGACCGCTCCCTGCTCGGCTCGAACGCGTGGGTGACGCTCAAGGAGGTGGTGTTCGGCTTTGCGATCGCCGCGGTGGCGGGAATCGGCTTCGCGCTCCTGATCCACCTCTCCGAGACGGCTCGCCGAGCCGTCTATCCCCTGCTGGTCGCGTCCCAGACGATTCCGATCGTCATCCTCGCGCCCATCCTGGTCGTCTGGTTCGGCTTCGGACTGACCCCGAAGCTGGTGATCGTCGCACTGATCTGCTTCTTCCCGATCACGGTCAACATGCTCGACGGGCTCCGGTCGGTTGACCCGGATCTGACGAAGATGCTCCGTTCGCTCGGGGCCGGACGCCTGCAGCGCCTCTGGCGCGCGGAGATTCCCACCGCCCTTCCCTACGCGTTCAGCGGGGCGAGAGTGGCGATCACGGTCTCCGTTATCGGCGCCGTGTTCGCGGAGTACGTCGGCTCGAGCGAGGGGCTCGGGCACTTGATCAACCAGGCCCAGGCACAGCTGCTGACCGCGCGTTCATTCGCGGCTGTCGTCGTCCTCTCCGCGATGGCGATCCTCCTGTTCGCACTGGTCTCACTGATCGAGCGCAAGGTCATCACCTGGGACAGCCGGGAATTGACGCGGTCATGACGAGTCGGTCGCGTCTCACCCGCCTGGCGGCGGCCCTCGCCGCCGCGGCGGCGCTCGCGTTGGGCCTGGCCGCCTGCGGGGGCGGTGACGATCCGTCGACCGGGTCGGCGTCCAACCCGCAGCCCTTCAGCCTCGAGCTCGACTGGTACGTGAACCCCGACCACGCGGGGATCTACACAGCGGTCGAGCGGGGCTTCTTCAGGCAGGCCGGCCTGGACCTCGACCCGCAGACGCCATCGGACCCCTCGGCGCCGATCAAGGAGGTCGCCGCTGGGCGCGTGGACCTGGCGATCTCATACGAGCCCGAGGTGCTGCTCGCGGCCGACAAGGGACTGGACGTCGAGGCGGTCGGAGCCCTCGTCGATTCGCCACTCACCTCTCTGATCTCGCTTCCGGAGGGCGGGATCGCCTCCGCCGCTGACCTGAACGGAAAGACCGTCGGAACGGCGGGCATCCCCTACCAGAGCGACTATCTCGAGACGATCATGCAGACGGCCGGCCTCTCTCCCTCGTCGGCGAATGAGGTCAACGTCGGCCTCAACCTGCTGCCCGCGTTGATCGGTGGCCGGGTGGACGCGATCCTCGGCGGGTTCCAGAACATCGAGGGCGTCGACCTGCGCTTGCGCGGCCTCGACCCCCGCATCGTGCCGGTCGACCAACTCGGCGTCCCGACCTATGACGAGCTCGTGCTGGTCGCCCGCAAGTCGACCGTCGATGACCATCCGGAGGCCATCCGCGCCTTCATCGAGGCCCTCGCGCGGGGCACCGACTACGCCCGGGCACACCCGCAGGAGGCGGCCAACGCGGTCCTGTCCGCCGGCAAGGGCCTCGATCCGATGCAGACCAGGGCCGAGGTCGCGGCCACCCTGCCGTTGCTGGCGCCGCGGCAGGGCCGCCCCTACGGGTATATGGACCCCACCGCGTGGGGGGCCTACGCCCAGTGGATGGCTGGACACGACCTGATTTCGAGCGCACCGGCGCCATCGGCGGTCCTCACGAACGAGCTGCTGCCCTAAACGCGGACCAGCTCGAGAAATCTGACTTCGATCAGCCCCTCTTCCGCCGCCGGTACTCGCGTGCCTTCGAGCGCGAGCCGCACGTCGACATCGAGCACCAGCTGCCGCTCTGGTTGCGACTGTGGTCGTAGAACGCCCAGCCGCAATGAACGCCCCGGCAAGCCTTGAGACGCAACCAGCTTCCATCAATCTGAGCCACCGCAACCATGCTCGCGAGCGAGCCCATGGCCGCCTCGAAGCCGCGTCCTCTCGAGGTGAGCTCGGGGGTGGCATCAGTGCCGAAGCGGACAGCCAGTGCGGTGCGGCCGAGAACGCGGTTGAGCCGCTCGATCGCCTCATCGTCCTGGATCGCGCCGTTGTTGACGAAAAGCAGGGCACGCAGCCCCTCGCGGACATCCAGCGCGCGTTTCTGATCACCCGTTGTGAGCTCCGTACCAGGTTCGAGCAGCCGGCGTTCGGCGAGCCACGCGGCGACCTCCGAAGGACCACGAAGCTGCTCTTCAAGCTCATGGTCCAGGTCCCAGCGGGTGTTGACGAACGCCTGAACGAGCCCGAGGTCGCCCGGCGCCGGAGCCCTCTCGCCAGGCTGGCGCTCGATGGGGCGCGGCGTCGAGGAGGGAGCGGTCTTGGTCACAACGTCCCGCGGGAGTCTAGCGGGTGCGTAACCACCAAACTGCATACACCGGTGACTCTCTGTTACGGTGGCCGTCCGTTGTCAAGGCAGCAGAGGAAAGACCGGCGCGCACGGCGGCGAGGGATCGAGCGCGAATACGCGCAATTGGTCGAGGACCACAGAGACGAGCTGCACGCCCATTCGCGCCGCATCCTGCGCTCGCCAGAGGACGCAGAGGACGCCCTCCAGGAAGCCCTGGTGAAGGGATGGAGAGCGCTGCCCGGGTTCGAGGGCCGAAGCTCGCTGCGAAGCTGGCTGTACCGGATCGTCACCAACGCCTCACTGGATGAGATCCACCGCCGCCCGAAGCGGGTCGTGCCGATCGACCTGGACGGCGCGCCGTCAGCGACGGACTGGCACACCGAGGCCCATGGCCCGGCAACCGAGGGCCACTACCTCACTCGCGAGGACTTCGAGCGAGCCCTGGTCGTCGCCATGCGCCTGCTTCCCCCGAGGCAGCGGGCGGTGCTCATCCTCCGTGAGGCACTCGGGTTCTCCGCGCGGGAGACCGCTGCCAAGCTGGGCACCAGCGTGGCGGCGGCGAACAGCTCGCTGCAACGCGCTCGCGCGAGGATCAAAGGGTTGGACGACCACCTGAGCGAGGAGACCGCGCGCTCGCTCGAGGACGGCCGACTGCGCGAGCTCGTGGAGCGCCACGCGGAGGCCTGGGAGCGCAAGGACGTCGACCGCCTCGTCGGAATGCTGGCGGAAGAGGGGTCGCTGCCGCGCTAACGCGCCTAGGCGGCCAATCTCGCCCGCGGTCCCGCTCTCATCGCCTTGTGCCAGCCCGCCAGGGCGAAGGTTCCGGCCAGCCCCCGGAAGGGCGCGTAGGGCGCGAAGTACTCATCGACCTCCTCGACGGTGGCGCGGCGGCCAAGGCCCTCCAAGTAGCCGACCAGCTTCACGTAAGCGAGGTCCCCGGCGGGCAGCGAGTCGGGGTCGCCGCGCCCGTGGAAGCCGAGGCACTGGACGGTCCAGGGACCGATCTCGGGGACCGCGAGCAGGCGGCGGTCGCCATCGGGATCGAAGAGGTCCGCCCGTCCCGTCGCGACCTCCCGCGCACAGCGCACCATCGCCTGCGAACGGCCCTGGCTCAGGTCCATGGAGGCGAGCTCGGCCGGCGCGCGGCCGGCGATGACCGCAGCGGAGGGATGGTCTCGCAGGAGCATCGGCGCCCAGCCTCGCCTCGGCGCTGGGCCATCGGGCGGCAGATGCGAGGGCGCCCAGCGGCGCACGATCCGCCGCTGGATCTCACCGGCGCGGGAGCCCTCGATCAGCTGCTCGGTGATGGCCCAGCAGAGCGCCTCCCATGGCCAGGGGCGGCGGCGCGGCCTCACCCACGGCTTGTGATGGATCGTCGGCCCGAGCAGGGGGTCGCGCTTGAACGCGTCGTAGAACTCCCCCATCTCCTCCAGAACCGCGAGCGAGAACCGGGTCCGCTCGACCGCGATGCCGAGCTCCTCCTCGCCGGCGGGAGCCGCCGCCCCCTGCTCCTCCACGACGACCTGATGCTCCACCTCCGCCGGCTCGACCGACTCCGCGCGGATGTGGACATAACCTGCTCTGGTCTGCCAGCTGCGGGTGCGGACGGGGAGTCCCCTGACGTGCATGAGCCGCTCCAGCACCCCGCCGTGAGAGCGCAGCACGCCGTCGCGGCCACGAGAGAGCCGCATCCGGTAGGGCCAGCGGGGCAGGACCCGCTCCTCGATGACCGGCGACACGGGGGGGCGGGCTAGCGGCCGAGGACGTGAACGTCGACCAAGAAGCTGCGGCTGGCGACGACCTTCTCACGCCGCCGGAAGAGGCCTCGCCTGGGCGGCCGCCTGGGCGCCCGCGATGCGGCCCGGGCGATCGCGACGACCGCGACACCCGCGGCGGCACCGCCGGCCGCGGCCACCGCAACGGGGACCTCATGGCCCCAGAGCTCGATCGTGCGACTCTCGGCGCGGACCGGCAGCGGCCGCACCGGCTCCGCCTCGATCAGCTCCGGCTTCTCGGTCCTCTCGGGATCGGTCATCGCTGGCATCCTAAGACCACGTCAAGACCCTTTCCGTTTCCTCCACGCTCAGTCCGGGAAGATCTGAGACGCCAATGGCAGACTTCCAGCTGACAAGCATCGCTTTCAACGACGGCCAGCCGATCCCCCGGAAGTACTCCTGTGAGGGCGATAACGTCTCACCGCCGCTGGATTGGAGCGCGCCGCCCGAGGGAACGCGATCTCTCGCGCTGATCGTCCACGATCCCGACGCTCCGATCGGAGACTTCACTCACTGGGTCGGCTGGAACATCGACCCCCTGGATGGCGGCCTCGAGGAGGGCGCCGATCCACCGGCGGAGGGCACCAGCGGCTTCGGCGAGAACGGGTACGGCGGGCCGTGCCCCCCGCCGGGAGACGGAGCCCACCGCTACCAGCACGAGCTCTTCGCGCTCGACACGGTGCTCGACCTGGAGCCTGAGTCGAGCCGCGAGCAGCTCGAGGATGCGATGGAGGGACACGTGCTGGGAGGCGCCGAGCTGGTCGGGACCTACGAGCGGACCTGATTAAACGGGTCGCGCCTCGCCTTCGGCTGCGGCGCGCCCTCGAATCAACTTCTCGTAGAGCCGGTAGCGCTTGACGATCTCGCCGCCCATCCCCTCCATGGCCCGGTTCATCGGCTCGTTCGTCTCCAGGATCCAGCCCTGGTCACCGGCCTTCTGAGGCGTCGCCTTGGCAGTCTCGACGTGGAGGACGTAGAAGCGCGCGGCGATGCCTGTGTGCTGGTACTCGGGCTTCACTCCAAGCGCGAAGACGCGGACCCGGTCCACCTTGCCCTTGCCGAGCAGGAAGCGCAGCCAGCCGAAGGGGAGCAGGCGCCCATTCATCTTCCTGGTTACCTGGTTGATGTCGGGAAGGGTCAGGGCTGCGCCGAGGGTCTCTCCGTCGCGCTCGGCCACGAACGTCCAGCGCTCGTCGAGGATCTGCTTCAGGTTCTGGGCCTGGAAGCGGACCTCCTCCTCGGTGACCGGGACGAACCCCCAGTTCTTCTCCCAGGCCGAGTTGTAGACCTCCATGAAGCGTCCGATCTCCGCCTCGAGGTGGCGCTTGTTCATGTTGCGGACCGTGATCCCGTGCTCGGACTCGACCTTGTCGGCAACGGCGTGGATTGCGTCGTGGAAGCGGTCACCCTGCTTCAGCTCCCCGAGGGAGAGCCACCACATCAAGAGGTCCATCGTCTTGCCGTAACCGAGCGCCTCGAGCCTCTCCCTGTAGTAGGGCGGATGCCAGGGCTCGAGGATCATCGGATCGAGGTCGTAACCCTCGACCAGCAGCCCGCACTCGTCGTTGGTCGTGAAGTCCATCGGCCCGATCAGCCGCTCGCGGCCACGCTGACGGACCCAGTCCTCGGCCGTTCCCAGCAGTGCCTCGAAGACCTCCGGATCGTCCTCGGCCTCGATGAAGCCGAATTGTCCGTCCCTGCCGCCCTGGAACTCGTCCCAGCGGCGGTCCACCTGCGCCGTGATCCGTCCCACGGGCTGACCGTCCCGCCAGGCGAGGAAGTACTCCGCCTCGGCATGGTCGAAGTAGGGGTTTTTCTCCCTGTTGAGGAACTGCTTGCGCTCGAAGATCAGGGGCGGTACCCAGGGTGTCCCCTCGTGGAGGCGGAACGGGAGCTTGATAAACCGGTTGAGCTCGCGGCGGCCCTGCAGGGGCCGTACCTCGACTGAGCCTGGCACGGCTGGGGACCGTACAAGGTGCGAGACTCCCAGAGCATGTCCGACTCCACCCAAACGCCGGTGGACGTCTTCGAGAAGGCCCGCACACACGACCGGGCCGAGCAGCTCGAAGCCGCCAAGCAGGCGGATCTCCTCCCCTATTTCCGGATCCTCGAGTCGCAGGCCGGCCCCGTGGTCGAGATGGAGGGGCGCGAGACGATCATGCTGGGCTCCAACAACTACCTGGGGCTGACGACCGACGAACGGGTCAAGCAGGCGGCGCGGGATGCCCTCGAGCAGTACGGGACCGGCGTGACCGGGTCGCGGCTGCTGAACGGCACCACTCCGCTCCACGTCGAGCTCGAACGCGAGCTCGCCGACTGGATGGGCACGGAGGACGTGATCGTCTACACGACCGGCTACCAGGCGAACCTCGGCGCCATCAGCGCGATCCTCGAGCCTGGCGACACTGTCATCTGCGATGCCGGCGACCACGCCTCGATCCTGGACGGGTGCAAGCTCTCCGGCGCCCGCCTTCGGCCCTTCCGCCACAACCGGATGGACAAGCTGGAGACGATGCTGGAACGGGCCGTCGCCGACGGCAGCGGCACCCTCGTGGTGGTCGACGGCGTCTTCTCCATGGAGGGCGACGTGTGTGACCTGCCGCCGATCGTCGAGCTCTGTCGTCGCTACGGCGCGCGGCTGATGGTGGACGAGGCGCACGGTGTCGGAGTCCTGGGCAGGCGCGGAGCCGGCGCCAGCGAGCTCTTCGGCCTGGAGGACGAGGTTGACCTGCGCATGGGGACCTTCTCGAAGAGCCTCGCCTCCTGTGGCGGCTTCATCGCCGGATCAGAGGAGGTGATCGAGTACCTGCGGATCGCCTCCCGCTCCTTCATCTTCAGCGCGTCCGCCGTTCCGGCCGCCGTCGGCGCCGCGCTCGGGGCGCTGCGGATCATCCGCTCCGAGGGGCCCGAGCTGATGTCCCGCCTGCTCGAGAACGCCGCCTATCTGCGGCAGGGCTTCCGCGATCTGGGGCTGAAGGTCGTGGAGCCGGGGACCCTGCCGGACGGCACGGAGGCCACCACCCCGGTGGTGCCGGTGATCGTCGGGGAGGACTGGCAGGCGGTCCTGCTCTGGAAGGCACTCTTCGAAGCCGGCGTCTACACCAACGTCGCGCTCCACCCCGCGGTGCCGCCCGGCGGCGCGCTTCTGCGAACCAGCCTGATGGCAAACCACGAACGGACCCACCTCGACAGGGCACTCGGGGTCTTCGCCGACGTCATCAAGGGTTTCCCGGACCTGCCGACGGGGTAAGCGCAGAGGTTCGTCCGGCCTCACCGCCGAGCGAATCGCGAGAGTCGTTGGACGGTCCGGATGGACGGGCGATCCCCCTTCCGACAAAAGATCTGCTCTTAGCGGACAGGATGATTTTTCGGGTGTTGACCGTCGGCGCGAGAGGCGTATAAGTTTCGACCTCGCCACGCGCTTCCGGGGCAGGGAGCGGACAGGATGCGAAGGAGAGGACCCGTCCACTTCCCCCGGGCTCGAAAGAGCAATTGGGGGCACGTCGGCCGTAAACCCGCCAACAATTCCTGACCTAGCAGGAGGGAGAACCTATGTCTGCTGCCTCGACGATTGCCCCTGTCCGCCCACTTTCCATGCCTCGTCGGCGCATCGAGCCGACGATCGTCGACCACCAGAACGACCAGAGAGAGAAAACGAAGAAGAGGGGAACCTCTCAGTGCATGGAGGCCCTCGCCCGCGCCAACGAGGTCCGCCTCGCCCGCGCCGCCCTGAAGCGCGACATCTCCGCCGGCCGTCGCCCCATCACAGACGTGATCACGGAGTCCCCGTGGGAGGCCGAGAGCATGAGCCTCAGCGAGCTCCTCTGCTCCCAGCGCCGCTGGGGACGTGCCCGCTCCCGGAAGCTGCTCTCGTCGACCGCCCTCAGTGAGGGGAAGCGGGTCGGCAGCCTGACCGAGCGGCAGCGACGTGTTCTCGTCGCCGCCCTCGAGGCGAAGTTCGCCAGCTGAACTAGCCCCTGAGGCGAAAGGGGGCTCCGCCGGACCGGCGCCGGAAGGCCTGGGTGAAGAACCAGGCGGAGCCCCCAAACGCCACGGCGCCCGCCGCCAGGCAGATCGGGACGGGAACCTTGGTGGCGACGAAGAGGACGCCGAAGAGAGGGACGCCGACTGCGGCGGAGAGCACCAGTGTGTGCGAGCGGTAGCCGGCGAAGTGCTCTCGGACCGAGAGCTCGAGCCCGGCGAGGGAGCCGAGGGCAAGCCCCACGGCGATCATCACGAAGCCCTGCGGTGGGGAGACGAAGAAGCCCGCGATCAACAGCAGGAGGCCGACGAAGATGACGATCTCCGAGAGGGGGAAGTCCCCCCAGAGCGCCGGCGGACGGTCATTTGCGGCCCGTCGGCGCGCCGCCCTCGCCCGCTGGGCCTCGTCCAGCACCACGGCCGACGGCTGGACCGGCGCCGGCTGCGGACCAGACTGACGCCGCCGCCGCTTGCGGCGCTGTTTCTTCGTCGCCATCAGTTACTCAGGGGGCCGTGGCCCCTCGGCTAACGGACAACCGGAGGAAATCTTGACCCGCCACCAGCCCATCAGGAGGCCGACAGGGCCCCACCTGGGCTTGACGTGCCAGTTCTTGCAGCCGGGCTCGCCGATGTCCTCGTTGTAGACCCGGACCCACTTGTAGGAGGCCGGGTCGCGCGTCATCCGCTCGATCAGCGCGCGGTTGTCCTGCTCGACCACCGCGTAGTCGTGCAGATCCGACTTGACCTCCTGGATTCTCCGGGCGAGACCGTCCCGGACCCGCTCGAGCTCATCCACCGATAGCAGGCGCGGCCCGCCCATCCCCTGGACGGCGAAGTCGATGCCCTTACGGGGGAACGCAGAACCGAAGAGCCTGGCGAGCGCGAGCTCCATCGCGGCGATCTGACGGCGCAGGTCCGCCCGGGCGACGCGCTCGTCGTGCTCGTAGAGGGCGGTGTCGAGGCCCTCGGGAGGCTCCGGAGGAACCCAGCTCTCCTCGGGTGCGACAGGCACCTCGGGCGGTACGGGGCGTTCGAGCAGCTCCTCCGGCATCTGAGCCTCCACTTGGACTCACAGGTCGCGCTTTACGCGCGCCCTCGCACGACTGGATTCTATGCCCGCAGAGCGCTGCCCGCCACCCATAACGCCTCCTCTAGGGCGATGTCAGGCACGCCACGCACGCCGATCGCCGCCATCAACACCCGGCGCGTCCCCCGGCGAACCCCACGATCCTCCGCCGTGCGGTCGAAGAGGATGCCGAGCGGTCGCCGCTCGTCCGCCACCACGATCGTGCCGTCCGGCAGCGGCGAGACGCGACCCTCGAACCCCTCGCCCTCGGTCGAGAGGCGCAGGCCGATCCGGCCGTCAACCCGATCGGCGTCGAAGGCTCGCAGCGCCACGCCGACCTCGACCGTCCCGATCGTCAGCGCATCGTCCACGCGATTGCGGCTCTTGAAGGCGCCGTCGTGGATCCGCTCGAAGATCAGCTGCTCCACGGGGGTACGGGTCGTGTCCGGGTCGAGGCCGATGTGGCGGAAGAAGACGCGATAGGCCCAGGGAATGGGCTGTTGGCGGAGTTGAATCGCCTGTGACCCGCCGATCCGGTCGCTCAGCGACCGCAGGCGTTCCCGGAGCGCCTCGGGGCTCCGGCCGGTGGTCGTCTCGAGCACCGTCGAGACGATCGAGAGCCCCGGAAACTCCTCCGCCAGCGCCGGGTCTACCCAACCGGGCTCCGGCGCCACCTCCCACTGGTCCGGAACCTCCACGATCAGTGGAGGGTCGCGTCGCGCTGCCTGGTGGCCGCGATCAGGGAGTCGACGTTGGAGAAGAAGCGCTGGTCGTCGAGCTGACCGATCGAGGTGTGCTGGAGGATCCCGCCGGGATAGGCGTAGACGAAGGTGGGACAACCGCCGACGCGGTAGAGGTTGGAGAGGGCCCCGTCCCGGTCGAGTCCGATCGGATGGGTCCAATGGCGCTCCGCGATGAGCTTGCGGACCTCGGAGTCGGAGTCGCGGACGTCGACCGCGAGGAAGTTCACCTGGGGGGAGTAGCGCCGGTAGGCCCGCTCGAAGACGTCCTCCTGGTCCTCACAGTCCCCACCCCGGGTGAACCAGAACGAGAGGACGAGCGGCTTGTCGAAGAGGTCGCAGACCCGGATCGCCCCCGGCACGTCCACGCGGCAGGCCGGGGCCCTGGTGTCCCCCGACGGACAGGGGATCCGGGCCGCGTCGCAGTCGTCCTGCGCGATGTTGGCGTCCCCCCCGGCACCCGTTCGCGCGTCCGGCACAGCGAACTGGGCGAGCGGCAAATCGCCCTCGTTATGAGCGCCGAGCACTCCCTTGTTCTTGGTCGAGATCAGGTTGACGCTCGCGACCGCGATCAGGGCTACGAAGACCATCCCGACGATCAGGGAGTAGATCGTGGTCCGTCGGGGACCCGCTCCGCGGTCTCCCCCGCCCCCGCCTTCTCCTCCAGCGCCGTTCTCCACGGGCTAATGGTCGCTTACGGAGCGGATTCGCCGGCCGCGAGCGGCGCTGGGCGGGCCCGCCAGGGAAGCCGGAAGCCCTCTTCGGACCAGACCACCGCCGCTGGCAGCACCAGCATCACGCCCGCCAGCGCCACGAGCAGGTCGACGACCGTGACCAGGCCGAAGTCGCGGAGGACCGGCGCGACGGAGATCAGTCCGATGTCGCCGAGCAGGGGCAGCCCTGCGATCGCCAGGACCGCGAAGCCCGCGACCGCGGTGACGCCCGACGCGAGGACGGCCGCACCGGTGCGCAGGTAGGTCCGCCTCAGGGCCTCGCCCACGGAGAGACCGCCGCTGCGCTCACTGGCGTAACGCGACGAGAGGATCACGCTGAACTCGGTGGCGATTGCGATCACGAGCGCACCGAGCGTCGCCGACATCGGGTTGAGCGCGACGCCCAGCGCGGCCACCACCAGGCCCGACCAGCCGGTCGCCATCAGCACCGGGATCAGAGGGACGATCGCGCGCCGCGCCGAGCGGTAGATGGCGGTCAGCACGATGCCGACCGCGATCAGGCCGGCCAGCGGCAGCCACCAGCGGCTGTGGGAGAGGTCGGTGTTCGCCTCGGCAGCGAGGACCGGCAGACCGGCCAGCCGGACGGTCGTGCCCTCCGGCGGCGCCGGACCGCCTGGCGGGTCGATCTGGGCGCGAATGTCGTCGATCAGGTCCTGCTGGTCCGAGAGGGGCTGAGCGCGGATGCCGAAGGCGACGTCGGCGGTGTCGCCGATCGGCGTCCCGCCGGAGGAGCTGCATTCGCCCTGGTGGCTGATCACGATCTGCGAGATGAAGCAGGGCAGGGCCTGAACCAGCGCGTGGACGTCCCCCACGCTCTGCTGAGAGCTCGTTGCGGTCGAGCTCGAGGACGAGGCGCCGCCGAAGAAGTCGGTGAGCGAGAGGGCCGGACAGATATCGGCGTCGGCACAGCTCGGATTGGCACCCGAGAACCCATGGCGCGCCAGCACCCGCTGCTGGAAGTCCTCCGCCCAGGAGATCACCGCCGGATCCGTCGGATCCTTTGCCCTGATCGTCACGTTGACGTCGCCCGAGATGCCGGTCTCCTTCTCGAGTTCGTTCAGATCGTCGAGGGCCTTCAGGTTCGGCGGCGCGAGGTCGCGGATATCGGTTTCGACGCCGGTACCGGTGCTCGCCACCCAGCCGCAAACAGCGAGCAGCAGCCCGGCCGCCAGGACCCGTCGGGGGCTGGCGAGCGCCATGGCGATCGCGGCGACGCCGGTCGTCTGGAGACGGGAGGTGGCTCCAGAGGCGGGCCGATCCACCGGTGCGCTCGCCGCGGCCGGGGTCGAGCCTCGCCAGGCCGATAGGCCGAGCGCAGCCAACCCGCCGGTCAGCGCGACCGCGAAGGCCAGCGCGACCCCCAGGACGAGGAGGAGTCCGAACGACCGGACCAGCGGGCTTGGCGAGAGGGCGAAGACCGCGAAACCGGCGATCGTCGCCAGGCAGGCCGCTCCGATCACCGGACCCCCGCCCCCAGCGGCAGCCGCCACGGCGCGTCCCGGCGGAGCCCCCTCAGCCCTGGCCTCGTTGAAGCGGGCCTGGAACTGGATCGCGTAGTCCACTGCGAGGCCGACCAGCACAGGCAGCATTGCGATCGCGCCGACCGTGAGCGATCCACCGAAGACGGAGACGAGCCCGAGGGTGAGCGCGCCTGCGGAGACCGCCACGCCGAGGGGCAGCAACCGCAGCGGGCGAGGCAGGATGAGAAGCAGCGTCAGGGCCATCACCAGGCCCGCGACCCCGAGCAGCAGCAGCGTCTGGTTGCGGAGCTCCCGCGCGCCGGCGTCGACCACGACCGGGGCGCCGGTGACGACGTAGCTGCCGTCGGTGAGCTTGAAGCGCGGGTCCTCGACAGCCTGCTTGAAGAGGCCGATTGCCTCGTGCCTCTCGGCGTCGGTCAGGTCGGGGCGGAGGCGGACGATGATCTGGGCCGCGTCCCGGTTCGGGAAGAGGTAGCCGAAGCGCTCCTTTGGGGTACCGGCCGGCTTGGACTCGTCGAAGACGACGCGGCTCACGAAGTTCGGGTCGTCGAGCCGTGGGATCGAGGTGAGCCCGTACTGGATCGCGACCTGCGCGAGGCTGCCCTGGAACTGGCTCATCACCTGCTGGGCGGCGGCGTTGGCGGCCTGCGTCTGCTCCGCGGCCGAGGCGCCGCGCTTTGCCGCGGCCTTCTGAGCCTGGTCGGCGGCGGCCCGTGCCTGCTGGGCCGCTCCGCCGATCTGGCCCTGGAGCGCCTGCTGGATGCCGGCGACGCTCAGATAGAGGAAGGTCGCCGGCCCAAAGACCGAGTGGCTCGGGCGGAGCTTCGCGATCCGGTCACAGACCGGAGGGAGCGGCTGCTTCGTCTTGTGGGGAAGTACCTGCGCCAGCTGGGTGCCGCCCGCGAAGCACTCCTCGAGCTCGAAGAGCGGCTCGAGGTCCTTGGTCAGCACGAG
>DATDKQ010000282.1:0-9688 GCA_036519915.1 Solirubrobacterales bacterium
ACGATCAAATTGGGCCGCGACATCGGCCGGACTCTAGCCACGGCCGAGGCTCGTGCTTCAATAGGGATACCGGAGAAAGGAGGTGGTCCTAACTTGAATTCCATGTTTGACGGGACGCCGGAGGTGCAGGGCCGCTAGGCCCGGGCGCTCGGAGGCCCGCCCGAACGGGCCGGTCTCCTCCATAGGGCCCAAAGGGGCCGTGGGATCGCAACGCGGCGATCCGGCGGATTCCAACCCGGGCACCGGCGAGCAAGGGAGGTGGGTGCTGTCCCGCCCCACTATCAATCCCGCGCCCGTTTCAGAACCGCGTAGCAAGCGAAGGGCCGCCTCCTCGGGGGCGGCCCTTCGTCATTCAGAACACAGCGAGGGGCGTAAGCTGATGCACCTTGAACGGGTTCGTCTCACGCGGCTTCACCCACCGCCGCCGTACGCCGGACGAGCTTGCGGATCGGCTTCCACCCGGCCAGTACGCGGAGTCCGGATGGCCGGTTCTGACGGCCGGGCCCACGCCGGACGTACCGACGGAGGAGTGGAGCTTCCGAATCGACGGAATGGTGGCGGAGCCGAAGGAGTGGAGCTGGGACGAGTTCCAGCAGCTGCCCTTCGAGACGATTACGAAGGACATCCACTGCGTCACCAAGTGGTCGAAGTTCGATGCCACGTTCGGGGGTGTTTCGATGGACGTTCTGCTCGAGCAGGTCGAGGCGCTCGATGCCTACGCGATGTTCCACTCGTACGGCGGTTACACGACCAACCTGCCGATCGAGGAGATCAGCGACGGGAAGGCCTGGGTCGTGACCGAGTACGACGGCGAGCCGCTACCGCGCGAGCACGGCGGTCCGGCGCGCATGCTGGTCCCGCACCTGTACTTCTGGAAGAGCGCCAAGTGGGTCCACGGGATGCGGGTGATGGACCATGACGAGCCGGGGTTCTGGGAGATGAACGGCTACAACAACCACGGCGATCCATGGAAGGAGGAGCGCTATTGGGGCGACTGATGGAGTCGCCACTGCCCGCCGTCGAGCAACGCGTCCCCGGCCGCTGGCAGATCGGGACCGTCAGCAAGATCAAGGTCGAGACTCCGCGAGTCAAGTCCTTCCGGATCGAGCTGCCGATGTGGATGCCGCACCTTCCGGGCCAGCACTACGACGTCCGCCTGACTGACCCGGACGGCTATCACGCCGAGCGCTCCTACTCGATCGCCTCCTCCCCGCTCGACGAGGGCGGGATCGAGCTGACGATCGACAAGCTCGAAGACGGCGAGGTCTCGCCCTACTTCCACGACGTCGTCGTCGACGGCGACCAGGTGGAGGTCCGCGGCCCCTTCACGTCCTACTTCGTTTGGCGCGGGGAGAAGCCGGTCGTTTTGGTCGGCGGCGGCTCCGGCGTGGTGCCGCTGATGTGCATGCTGCGACACCGGCGGCGGACGATGCCGGAGCTTCCGATGCGGCTCGTCTACTCCGTGCGCAACGCCGACGATGTGATCTACGCCGACGAGCTCGGCGCTGACGCGCTCCTCACCTACACCCGCGAGCCACCGGAGGGCTGGAGCGGGCATCGGGGACACATCGACGCCGAGCTGATCTCCGCGGCCGGGATCGACGACGGGATTGCCTTCGTCTGCGGTTCCAACGGCTTCGTCGAGACCGGATCCCAGTTGCTTCTCGATGCGGGCTACGACCCACAGGCGATCCGTACCGAGCGCTTCGGCCCGACCGGCACCGGCTGATGGTTCCGCTCGGCGACGAGCACCGCATCGCGCGACCTATTGGGGCAGGGACCCCTCAGCCACAACCTCGACCTCGTCCCTCACCTTGAGCGTGCCGAACAGCCCGGAGTACGGCTTGATGCCCCATTCAGACTGAGTGACCGTCGCTCGGCCTGAGACCTGACCCTCGGGACCGACCTCGAGGACGAAATCGAGCGGGTGTGTGTTGGCGTTCATGGTGAGCTCCCCGCTGACCCGCAGGCGCCCATCGTCCGAGGCCTCGACCGCTGTTGAACGGAAGTCGATCGGCTGAGTCCCCAGGACCTCGTCTTCGATGGTCTGCTTGATCTCGACCTTGTCGTCTTCGCCCAGCGCCTGAACGCCCCCCGTCCCCTCGATCACCTGCAGGGAGCCCGGGTCGGCGGTGAGGAGGAGGCTGATCTGACCGGGATCCTCACCGACCTGGAGTGTGGCCTCCCACGAGGCGACCTCGATGACCAGGTCGTGACCGGCCATCGCGGCCGCCCCTCGCCGCTCGGTCTTGATCTTGAGGGCGGCGTTCCCTGGCCCGAGCTTATGCGTGCCTGGCATGATCGCCATGGACGTACGCTAAGTCCTACGCACAGAGGAGAGGGGACCAGATGGAGTTCGACAATTCGTTCACCGTGGAGAAACCCATCGACGAGGTCTGGAGCACGATGGTCGACCTCGAGCGAGTGGTTCCGTGCGTGCCAGGGGCGACGATCCTGGAGCAGACGGGCGAGCGGGCGGTCAGTGCCGAGGTCAAGATCAAGCTCGGGGCGATGTCGATGAACTACTCCGGACCTGCAGAGATCGTCGAGCAGGACGACTCCGAGCATCGAGCCGTGATGAACGCTCGTGCGAAGGAGGCCGGGGGTCAGGGCAACGCCGACGCGAACGTGACGATGCAGCTGACCGGGACGGGCGATGCCACCGAGGTCGCGCTCCACTCACAGATCAACGTCACGGGCAAGGCGGCGCAAATGGGAGAGGGCGTGATCGCGGCCGTCACGGAGGGCATGATCAAGGAGTTCTCGGAGAACCTGGCAAAGCTCTGATCCTGGAGTCCTTGAACGCCCAAGGCCGGTTGTAATACTGTCGCCACATGGGCGTCACCGTGAGCGGGTAGCAAGGGAATGCTGATCGGCGCGGACACCACCTCCTGGTACATCGGCTTGGGACTCGGAGCCATAGTGGTGGTCGTTGCCGTGATCATCGTCTCCACGATCCTCGTCCTCGCCAACCGGATCGCGGGACAGGCGGAGACCGCCAGCGAGGCGGTCGAGACGCTCCGTTCCCAGACCGATGGCCTGAGCGGCGTCGCCAAGGTCAACGACTCCGGTGTCAGGATCCTCCACTCTGCGCGGGCGCTGAGGAAGACGGCGGTCGGGCACTGATGGACGTCGTGGTCGGCCTGGCCAGCTCCGAGCGCACCCTTTGGTATGTGACGCTCGCGGTGGGCTTGGTGGTGGCCCTGGTGGTGGCCGGGATGCTGGTCACGCTGCTTGGCCTGCTCGGGCGGATCCAGGCCGCGGTCACGAGCCTGCTCGGCTCCGCCGGGAAGGTCGCCGAGAACACCTCGAACATCCCGCAGCTCGAGGCCACCGCGCCCGTCCTCGAGCAGATCGCCGCGGAGGGCGTAGTGCAGGACGGCTACATGAACGCCCTCTCCCAGGGCTACGGGGAGCCGGAATGAGCACCTCGCTGCTGATCGTGCTGAGCGTCGCAGAGGCCGTCGTCCTCGTGGTCGTGCTGGCCCTGGCGCTGATCGAGATCCGCCGCCGGCTCTCCTCGATCGCCAGCGACCTGAGCGATCTCGGCGACGCCCTGACCACCGTGGAGACGGAGCACCTGCGTCCGCTCCGGCCCGCGGTCGAGGCGATCAACGCCCAGTTCGACGGGATCATCGGCCTGATGCCGTCCGTGGCGAGCAAGGCCGCGATCATCGCCGAGCACGCGGAGAAGCGATGACGCTCTGGTGGATCGGAAACGTGGTGCTGCTCCTGGTGATCGTGCCGGTCGTGGTGGTCCTGCTGCGCGGCGTGCTCAACGCGGCCAAGGACACCACGCGGGCGGTCGAGGCGCTTCGTCCCGTCGCCGACGCCGCCTCGGAGGACCTCGACGCAGTCGAGCTGCTCAACACCACCCAGGAGCAGGTGGGCCAGACGGTCGCCGTGGTCGCCAACTACGGCGGCTCCCTCGACACCATCCTCGAGGACGCCTGAGATGGAAGCCGCCACCGCAGTCACCCTGATCGCGGTTGTGCTGGTGATCCTGGCGCTGGTCGTCTACCTGGTGGCGGTGATCCTGGAGCTCCGGAAGATCACCGCCGGGCTGGACGCGGTGATCGAGTCGGTCGTCGGCATTCTCCGCAAGAGCGAGCCCGTGAACGGAGTCGTCGATCAGATCAACAAGGACCTCTCCGCGGGAACGGACCTGCTCGAGGGGCTGCTCGACAAGAAGGCGGGCCAGGACGACGCGGCCGGGCTGATCGAGTCGGTCTACCCCGGGGCGGGCGCCGCGGTGCTCGCGCGCCAGGGCAGGAGCGGCGAGGTGAAGAACATCGACGAGGTCTACACGAGGGGCGCCGTGCAGCTGCTGCGCCTCGGGCGGGAGAGCCCGCTCGGAGTGGGCGCGATGTCCGGTGCAGCCCTCCGGGATCCCGCCTCCTCGAGCGCGGCGGCCCGAGCGATCTACACGAATCCCAGCGGCCCGATCGCCGATGAGCCCGGGGGGCCGCAGCACCGGCCCAGGTCCCCGGTGATCGGGACGGAGTCCTCAGGAGACTAGGTGCAGACACCCGGGCCGATCGAATACGAGCGCGCGACGAGCGTGCAGAACACGATCGAGTTGCTCGAGCGCTACGGGCCCGAGACCCGCATCCTGGCCGGGGGGCACAGCCTCCTGCCGATGATGAAGCTGCGGCTCGCGAACCCCGAGCGCCTGATCGACATCAACGAGCTCGAGGAGCTCTCCTACATAAGGGAGGCGGACGGGGAGATCCGGATCGGGGCGATGACCCGTCACCGCGAGCTGCTCGAATCCGAGCTGCTCGCCCGTAACTTCCCGGTGTTCATCGATGCCGAGCGGGTGATCGCCGATCCCCCGGTCCGCAATCGCGGCACGATCGGCGGCTCGCTTGCTCAGGCTGATGCCGCCGAGGACCTCTCCGCCGTCTGCTCGGCGCTGAAGGCGAACGTCGTGATCGCCGGCTCGGGCGGCGAGCGCGTCGTCTCCATGGAGGACTTCCACGTCGGCCCATTCATGACGGCGATCCAGGACGGCCAGATCCTCACCGAGATCCGCCTGCCCCTGAGGCCGGGTGGAGGGAGCGCCCACGAGAAGGTCGAGCGCAGGGCGGGTGACTGGGCGATCGTCGCGGTCTCCGCCGCCCTCTGGCTGGAGGGCGGGAGAATCGCCGACGCGGGCGTGGCCCTGAGCGCCGCCGGGCCGACCACGATCCACGCGACCCGCTCCGAGGAGCTGCTGCAGGGGAAGGAGCCCTCGGAGGACCTCTTCGCCGAGGCCGGAGGCCTGGCCGCGGAGGACTGCTCGCCGATCGCGGACGGCCGCGGCCCCGTCGACTACAAGCGCCACCTCGCCGACGTGCTCACCAGGCGCGCTCTCGGCCGAGCCGCCCAGCGTTCATCCAACCAGGAGGGCTGAATGGAGATCACGGGCACGGTCAACGGCGAGCGCGTCACCCGGGACGTCGAGCCCGCCCTGCTCCTCGTGCACTTCCTGCGTGACACGCTTGGCCTGACGGGCACGCACTGGGGCTGCGACACCTCCAACTGCGGGGCCTGCGTGGTGCACCTCGACGGGCGGCCGGTCAAGTCCTGCACCACCCTCGCGGTGAGCTGCGACGGGCACGAGGTCCGCACGATCGAGTCCATGGAGGTCGACGGCCGGCTCGACCCGGTCCAGCAGGGTTTCCATGAGGAGCACGGGCTCCAGTGCGGTTTCTGCACGCCCGGCATGATCATGACCGCCAGGGCGCTGCTGGACGAGAACCCGGACCCGTCCGAGGCCGAGATCCGAACCGCGATCTCAGGCGCGATCTGCCGGTGCACCGGCTATGCCAACATCGTCAGAGCCGTGCGCTGGGCCGCAGAGCGCGAGTCCGCGGAAGCGAGGAGATGACCATGGCGACCGTCGCTGCAAAGGAAACGCCGATCGGCTACGGCAACATGAAGCGCAAGGAGGACGCGCGCTTCATCAGGGGGCAGGGGAAGTACCTCGACGACATCGTCCTTCCCGGGATGCTCCACGGCGCCGTGCTGCGCAGCCCGTACGCGCACGCGCGGATCGTCTCGATAGACACCTCCCGCGCGCTCGCGCATCCGAAGGTGCATCGAGTGATCACAGCCAAGGACCTCGAGACGCTCGGCCTCGCCTGGATGCCGACGCTGTCCTACGACTCGCAGGCCGTGCTCGCCGGCGACAAGGTGCGCTTCCAGGGCCAGGAGGTGGCCTTCGTGATCGCCGAGGACCGCTACTCGGCGCGTGATGCCCTGCCACTGATCGACGTCGAGTACGACCCGCTGCCTGCGGTCGTCAACGCCCGCAAGGCGCTCGACCCGGACGCGCCGGTGATTCGGGACGACAAACCGGACCAGACCGACAACCTGGCTACGCCCCTCTGGGAGGCGGGCGACGCAGAGGAGTGCGATCGCGTCTTCGCGGAGGCTGACGTGGTCATCGAGCGGGACATGATCTACCCCCGCTGCCATCCGGCGCCGCTCGAGACCTGCGGAATGATCGCCGACATGAACCCGGAGACGGGTCAGCTCGATATCTACAACGGCAACCAGGCCCCGAACCTGCATCGGACCGTGTACGCCCAGGTCGCCGGCCTGCCCGAGCAGATGATCCGGATCATGACCAACGACATCGGGGGCGGGTTCGGGAACAAGGTGCCCGTCTATCCCGGCTACGTCTGCGTGATCGTCGGCTCGATCGTCACCGGCAAGCCCGTCAAGTGGGTCGAGGACCGCTCGGAGAACCTGATGTCCACCGGCTTCGCTCGCGACTACATCATGAGCGGGCGGATCTGCGCCAAGGACGGGAGGATCACGGGCGCGGAGGTCGACGTGATCGCCGACCACGGCGCCTTCGACAGCACCGCACAGCCCTCGAAGTTCCCCGCGGGCTTCTTCCACGTGTTCGCGGGCTCATACGACCTGAAGGCGGCGCACTGCAGCGTCAAGGCCGTGTACACGAACAAGGCCCCCGGCGGCGTCGCCTACCGCTGCTCGTTCCGGGTCACGGAGGCGATCTACCTGATCGAGCGCCTCGTCGGCGAGCTCGCGCTCGAGATGGATGTCGACCCCACCGAGCTCCGGATGAAGAGCTTCATCCAGCCGGAGCAGTTCCCCTACGAGAACAAGACCGGCTGGACCTACGACTCCGGCGACTACGAGAAGACCATGCGCGAGGCGATGCGGATCGCCGGCTACGACGAGCTCCGCGCAGAGCAGGCCGAGAAGCGCGAGCGCGGCGAGCTGATGGGCATCGGCGTCTCGTTCTTCACCGAGGTCGTCGGCGCGGGCCCGAAGAAGCACATGGACATCGTGGGACAGGGCATGGCGGACGGCTGCGACCTGCGCGTCCACGGCACCGGCAAGGCGACGATCAGCATCAGCGCGCAAACCCAGGGACAGGGTCACGAGACGACCTTCGCCCAGATCGTGGCCGAGGAGCTCGGCATCTCGCCGGACGACATCCAGGTCCGCCACGGCGACACCGACCGCACCCCGTACGGCCTCGGGACCTACGGCAGCCGCTCCACCCCGGTCTCCGGCGCGGCCGCCGCGGTGGCCGCGCGCCGGGTCCGGGACAAGGCGCGGCTAATCGCGGCCGGGATGCTCGAGACCTCGCCCGAGGACCTCGTCTGGGAGAAGGGCCGCTGGTCGGTCAGGGGGGATCCTGAGAAGGGCGCGACGATCGACGAGATCGCCGAGGCGGCCTACGGCGACGCGCCCCTGCCCGAGGGACTCGAGGGCGGCCTGGACGGCCAGTCCGTCTATGACCCGCCGAACCTCACCTATCCATGCGGGGCCTACATCTGCGTGGTCGACATCGATCCGGACACCGCCGAGGTGAAGATCAGGCGGTTCATCGCGGTGGACGACTGCGGCACCCGGATCAACCCGATGATCGTCGACGGCCAGATCATGGGCGGGCTCGCCGAGGGCGTCGGGATCGCCCTGATGGAGCTGATCAGCTTCGACGAGCAGGGCAACTGCCTGAACGGGTCGATGATGGACTACCTGATCCCGACGGCCCTCGAATGCCCGAACTGGGAACTGGGCGCCACCGTCACCCCGTCGCCGCACCACCCGATCGGGGCCAAGGGCGTCGGGGAGTCCGCCACCAACGGCTCGCCCCCCGCCATCGTCAACGCCGTCTGCGATGCGCTGTATCAGAGCCACGGGGTCGCGCACATCGACATGCCGCTGAACCCGGCCCGCGTCTGGGCGGCGATGCAGGGCAGGGCCGAGCCGCCGCAGTGAGCGGCCGTGCCTGAGCTCGGCACGATCGACCTTCCCGCCCTGGCCACGGCGCTGGCCCAGCGACTGCGGGCTGCCGGGGTGCCCACCACGCCGGAACGCGCCTCGCGCTTCGCCGAGGCGGTGGCGCTGGTCGGGCCGGTCAGGCGATCGGAGCTCTACTGGACGGCGCGGTCGGTCTTCGTCTCCGCGCAGACCCAGCTGCCGACATTCGATCGGGTGTTCGCGGCGGTCTTCGACCCCGCCCTGGAGCCGGATGAGGAACGGGGCGACCCGTACTCCCCGCCGCTGAGCGGCTCGCGGTCGAGCGATCGCCCGCCCGCTCCAGAGGCCCGTTCGGTGGCCGGCGAGCGACTGGAGGAGTCCGCGGGCGGGATGCGGGGGACCGCCTCGCCTCCCTCCCAAGAGGAGACCGAGCGGGAGATCGAGGTCCCGCTGGCCGCCGCGAGCGAGACGGAGCGCCTGCGGAGGAAGAGCTTCGAGGCCCTCGAGCCCGAGGAGCTCGAGCGGATCCGTCACTTGATGGCGGCGCTGGAGCTCGCCGCCCCGCGGCGCCGCTCGAGGCGGAGGCGCCGCGCCAGGCGCGGAGAGCGCCTCGACCTGCGACGCACGCTCCGGCGGAGCCTGCGCACCGGTGGCGACCCTATGACGCTCGCCCGCCGCACCCGACGGACCCGCCCGCGGCGGCTCGTCCTGCTGTGCGACATCTCGGGGTCGATGGAGCCGTACGCCCGGGCGTACCTCCACCTGCTCACTTCGGCGGTCGCCAGCGGCGCGCCGGCCGAGGCGTTCGTCTTCGCAACCCGGCTGACCCGGCTGACGCGCGCGCTGGGAGGGCGCAACCCGGATGCGGCAATTCAGCGGGCCGTCGCGGCCGCACCGGACTGGTCGAGCGGCACGCGTATCGGCGAGGCGCTGCGGGACTTCAATGACCGCTACGGGCGCCGGGGCATGGCGAGAGGGGCGGTCGTGGTGATCCTCTCGGACGGCTGGGAGCGCGCGGACCCCGCCCTGGTGGGGAGGGAGATGGAGCGGCTGCGGCTGATGGCCCACCGGATCGTCTGGGTCAACCCGCGTGCCGGTGCCGCCGGCTTCTCGCCCGGTACGGGAGGTATGGCCGCCGCGCTGCCCCACTGCGACGCGATGGTGAGCGGCCACTCGCTCGAGGCCATGTACGAGGTCGCCGAGGCGATCGCGGCCGATGACTCCTCCCGGGACACGGTTCGGGCGGGCGCGCCCAAGCCCTCCGTGGATCCCGAGCCCTCGTGGCCGAGTGCCGAGCCGACCGAGGCGCAGCGGCCGGTGCCGATGCCCAGCGGCTACGGGCCCAAGCGCGGAAGGACGACGAGTTGACCAAAGCCGATAAAAGGAGCGGAGATGGCTGATGGCGGCACCTACCGAGCGGTGTTCCTGCGAATGCATCCCACCGGCAAGGCGGTCCTCAGCC
>DATDKQ010000283.1:0-6676 GCA_036519915.1 Solirubrobacterales bacterium
TTTCGGCGTCGTCGTGGGCTGTGGCGCGGGGGCCGGAGGCGCCGCGGTGGGGCAGCGGTCGCTGCCGTCGGGGCGCGGGATGTGATTGGCGCAGAGGAACGCTGCCAGCCGGCTCGGGTCCGAGCTCATGATCCCGTCGACCCCGAGGTCGTAGAGGTGGCGGTAGCTGGCGTCGGTCTCGTCCTGGTCGCCGTTGGTCCAGACGTGGACGGCGTAGCCGAGGTCGTGGGCATGCCGGGTCTCCAGGAGGAGCTGCGGCACGTCAATCACCCCGCTCCCGAACGGCTGCGTGGGTGGCACCTGGAAGGCGGCGACATCGGGATCGGGCCTGGCGCCGGATAGGGCGAAGTTCGTCGTGTCATCCACACCCGGCGCCAGGGCCACGAACGGGGGGTCGTCGAGGGAGCGGAATCTGTCAATCAGCGCGTCGCTGAAGGAGACGACGATGATGTCGGTCCGCCAGGAGTAATCAGGCTCGTCCAGCAGATTCGCAAGGGCGTCCGCGACCGGCATCGATGCATCCGGGTCGTCGCAGTACGACGTGCCGTTGTCGTTGACGCACCCTCCCGCGTCACCCTCCGGCGTCTTGACCATCTTGATCTCGATGTTGATCGGCGTGTGTGGGAACGCGTCGAGAACCTCCTCGAGAGTCGGGATCCGGAAGTCGCGCGGGGCGTATCCCGCCGGCGCAGGGACATCACCCGTTCGGATGCCGCGGTACGGGTAGGCCGAATCCGGCAGCGAGTAGTCATGCGAATAGGTTCCGGGCCGGAACCAGTAGCCGGCGTCGAGCGCCTGCAGCTGGTCCTTGGTCATGTCGTTGACCTCGGAGTCGGTTCGGTGGGCCTCGGTGCCCGAGTCCGGGCCCGGGCAGAGGACATCGGTGCAGGCGATGCGGGTCCAGGTGTCGTCGTGAATCACCATCAGCTGCCCGTCGGAGCTCAGGTTGACGTCCAGCTCGAGCGAGTCGGCGCCGCGGTCGCGGATCGCCGACTTGAACGCGAACAGGGTGTTGGATGGCGCCTCGTCCTCGCCACCCTGGTGGGCCATGTTGAGGAAGCGGTTCTGGAGCCAGGGGTTGGGATCCGGCGCCACCGCGCCTGCGCTCGGCGAGAGCGTGGCCGCGATCGATCCGCTGATCAGCGCGACCACGACGGCCAGCGCGAGTCGTCCCCTCATCCCTATCCGCATCCTTGCTCCTCTCCTTCCCTGGGCGATGGCGGCGGAGACACTAGCGAGAGATACCTCCCCGCCGCACGCGCTTGGGATAATCCGCAGAGATGCGTTGTCCGTCCTGTGGGAACGAGAATCGTGAGGGGGCGCGGTTCTGCGACTCCTGCGGAACTGAGCTGGTTTCGGAGCAACCGCCGGCCGAGCTTGATGCGAGGGCGCGCGCCAGCGCGACCCGTGATACGGAGGAGCCGCTGCCCGCCGATGTCCCGACCGAGATCGCCGGCCGCTACCGGGTGAGGCGATTTCTCGGCCAGGGCGGGCGGAAGCGCGTCTATCTCTCCACCGACACCACCGGCGGGGCCGAGGTCGCCCTGGCGCTCTACGACACGGAGGGGGTGGGTGCTGGCATCCAGGCTCGCGCGCGCCGCGAGGTGGAGGCGATGAGCAAGCTCGGCGATCACCCGCATGTCGTCCCGGTCCTCGACACGGGTGAGGACGACGGCAACCCGTTCATCGTCAGCCGCTACATGCCAGGCGGCGATGTCGAGGGCCTGCTCAGCGCTGCTGGCGGCCATCTCGAGGTCTCGCGCGCCGCCGAGATCGCCGCGGACGTCACCCGCGCCCTCGAGCACGCCCACGCTCGCGGGATCGTGCACCGCGACCTGAAGCCGGCGAACGTCTGGATCGACGACGACGGCCGCGCCCGGCTCGGCGACTTCGGCCTCGCCACCACCGAGGCCCGCTCGCGAGTGAGCGGCGGCACTCTGGTCGGCACCGTCGCCTATCTCCCGCCCGAGCAGGCGCTGGGCGAGGCCGCCGGGCCGCGGAGCGACCTCTACTCGCTCGGAGCGCTGCTCTACGAGATGCTCACCGGCCAGCCGCCGTTCCCGGGCGACGACGCCGTCTCGATCATCAGCCAGCATCTGCACGCCGACCCGGTGCCGCCCTCGCGGCACAACCCCGAGGTCCCCGAGGCGCTCGACCGCGCCGTCCTCGCCCTGCTCGCCAAGCGCCCGGATGATCGCCCGGCGAACGCCACCGAGGCGCGCGAGCTGACTCTCGGCGCGCTCGAGGAGAAACCGGAGGAGGAAGCCGAGGCGCGCCCCGCCAACCCCCTGGAGAGCCTCGCGGGCGGCGTCTTCGTCGGCCGCGAGCGCGAGCTCGACCTGCTGCGCGAGGCCGCCGACGGGGCGCTCGGGGGCCGCGGGTCCCTGCAGCTGGTGGTGGGCGAGCCGGGCATCGGCAAGACGAGAGCGGCAGAGGAGCTCGCGACCTACGCCAGTGTGAGCGGCGCCCGGGTGTACTGGGGCCGCTGTCGCGAGGACGAGGGGGCCCCCGCCTACTGGCCCTGGGTGCAGGCGATCCGCTCCTACGCGCGCGACGCAGACCCGGTCGCCCTGGCGTGGCAGCTCGGCGGCGGAGCGGCCGAGGTCGCACAGCTGATCCCCGAGGTCGCCGAGAAGCTCGACATCGAGCCGGCCGGCGGGTCCGACAGCGAGGAGGCGCGTTTCCGGCTGTTCGACTCAGTGACCAGCCTGCTGCTCGCCGCGGCGCGCGACCGGCCGTTGGTGATCGTCCTCGATGACCTCCACTGGGCGGACGAGCCTTCGCTGCTACTGCTCCGGTTCGCGGCCAGGGAGCTCGCCTCGAGCGGCCTGTTGATCCTCGGGACCTACCGTGACGTCGAGCTCGGCCGCCACCATCCGCTCGCCCGGGTTCTCGGCGAGATCTCGAGCATCGAGGGGAGCGGCCGGATCCTGCTGCGCGGCCTCGCGGTTGGTGCCGTCGAGCGATACATCGAGATGACCTCCGGCGCCCCTTCGCCCCCGGGACTCGCTGAGGCGGTCGAGGAGCAGACCGACGGCAATCCCTTTTTCGTCGGCGAGGTGGTCCGGCTGCTCGCGAGCGAGGGGAAGCTCACCGGCGGTGGCAGTCTCGCCGAGCTGCAGATCCCACAGGGCGTGCGCGAGGTGATTGGCCGCCGTCTCGACCGCCTCAGCGACTCGACGAACGAGGCGCTCCGAGTGGCCGCGGTCATCGGACGCGACTTCGACGAGGATCTGGTCGGGCGGGTGGCCAAGCAGCCGCCGGAGGAGCTGATGAAGGCCGCCAGGGAGGCGATCGCAGAGCGGCTCGTGACCGATCTGGGTGACGGGCGCTTCTCCTTCGCCCACGCGCTTGTTCGCGACACGCTCTACGACGAGCTCAGCCCGCCGAAGCGCTCGGCGCTCCACGAGCGCACCGGCCTCGCGATCGAGCAGGTCTGCGGCGGCAACGTCGATGAGCGCCTCGGCGAGCTCGCCCATCACTTCCTCGAAGCGGCCCCTCGCGGCGACCTCGCCAAGGCGATCGACTACGCACAGCGCGCCGGCGCCCAGGACATGGAGCAGTTCGCCTACGAGGACGCGGTCGAGGTCTACGGCCGGGCCCTCGAGGTGCTCGAGCTGATGGAGGAGCCCGACGAGGCACTGCGGTGCCGCCTCCTTCTCTCCCTCGGGGGTGCCGAGGCCAAGTCCGCCCGGGTGGCGGATGCCCGCGCCGCGTTCGTGCGGGCGGCCGAGTCTGCGCGGCGGCTGGACAACGCCGACAGCCTGGTCGGCGCCGCCATCGGCATTGCGCTGTTGAGCGACGCCGGTCGGCTCGACGAGCAACTGCTCGCCCTGCTCGACGAGGCCCTGGAGAGGATCGGACCGGAGCGAACCGCGCGACGGGCCGCACTGCTCAGCGCGAAGTCCGCCGAGATGTACTGGGTGGACAACGACGTCCGCGAGTCGGAGCGACTGGTCAACGAGGCGATCGAGATCGCCCGGGAGATTGATTCGCCCTCCACCCTGGCGGCGGCACTGACGCGCAAGGTCTTCATTCCGGGCGGGCCGGACGCCCCCGGTATCCGGCTCGCGATCGCCGATGAGATGGTCGAGCTCGGGGAGAGCTCTGGCGACCGCGAGGCGGTGGTCCGCGGACACGCGTACCGGCTCTGGTCTCTGCTCGAACTCGGAGACATCCCTGGCGTCGATCGCGAGCTGGAGCTGTACGCCCGACTTTCGGACGAGCTGCGCATGCCGGAGCACAGCTGGCACACCTTCGTTCTGCGCGGGATGCGCGCCATGCTGGACGGGGACGTTGAGGAGGCCGAGCGGCTCGCCCAAGAGGGGAGACGGGCCGGCAACCGAGCCGAGCAGGCGATCGCGGAGCAGTACTACGGCATCCAGATGATTCAGATCCGCAGCATGCAGGGACGTGCAGGCGAACTCTTGCCGGCCCTGCGAGAGCTCGCCGAGCGCTTTCCGGGCATCCCGGCGTGGCGAACCGGCCAGGTCACACTCGCGGCCAGGGCGGGAGACAACGAGCTGGCCCAGCGGGAGCTCGACCGCTTCGCCGCCGACGACTTCAGTGTGCTTCCCAAGGACGTCAACTGGTTCGCGGCGATGAGCCTGATGGGGGAGGCGATCGCGATGATCGGCGCCACCGAACACGCCGAGCGCGTCTACGAGCTGCTCCTCCCCTACCAGGGGCTGACGATCGTCCTGGCGCGGGCCGTGGCGTGCAATGGTCCCGTCGACCGGGTCCTCGGCCTGCTCGCGCAGGCGATGGGCCGCCCGGACGACGCCGAACGGCACCTCGGCGATGCCGTCGAGATCGCCACGCGGATGGGCGACCGCCCGGGGATGGCGCTCAGTGGCCTGGCTCTCGCCGAGCTGTTGCTCGAGCGGGGACAGGACGACGATCGCGACCACGCCCTGGAGCTCCTCGCCGCCGTGCTCGGCACAGCCCGCGAGATGGGCGCGCGCTGGATCGCCGACCGCGCCCTGGGGGACCGGCTCGAGGCGCAGGGCCTCACGGGCGTCGACGTCACGACCTCGATCGACGAGATGGTCTCGGCGCTCGAAGAGGAGCAGCCCGACATGCGCGCCCACATGGCGCCCGACGGGAGGGTGGCGATCCTGTTCAGCGACATCGAGGACTCGACGGTCCTCACCGAGCGGCTCGGCGATGAGCGCTGGCTCCAGCTGCTGCGAGCGCACAATGCGATCTTCCGCGAGCTCCTCTCCCGCCACGATGGCTACGAGGTGAAGAGCCAGGGCGACGGGTTCATGCTCGCTTTCCCCGACCCCTGCGAGGCGCTCGAGTGCGCAATCGAGGTCCAACGGGCGTTCGCCGAGCGCGAGCGGGACGAATTGAGCGAGCCGTTGCGCGTTCGGATGGGCCTGCACACCGGCGAGGTGATCTCGGAGGAGGGCGACTACTTCGGCAAGAACGTGATTCTCGCCGCCCGGATCGCGGCGCAGGCGCTGGGGGGCGAGATCCTCGTCTCGGAGGAGCTGCGGCAGTCGGTATCGACCGGCAACGGGAACGGACTCCGCTTCGACGACGGCCGCGAGCTCGAGCTCAAGGGACTCGCCGGCAGCCACCGCGTCTATCGCGCCGACTGGGCGGAGTCCGACGCGGCGTCCTCCGTTGCCTGAGGACGGCTCGCCCGAACCCCTCACCCCGGCCCACTACGAGGGTGCCGCGACCACGCTGGCGGAGGCGTTCATCGAGGACCCGGGCTGGCTGTCGATCGGGCCCGGCAGACCGCAATCCCGGCGGAAGTTCATCTATCGGACCTGCCTGGGCGTGGTCCGCGTAGCCGACCGCTGGTGCGGGCCTTCCTGGTGCATCTGCGATGAGGGCACTCCCGTGGGCGTTCTGGTCGGCTGCGTCCCCGAGCGCTGGCCACCGCCGCAGCTCGGGACGCTCCTCACCCTCGCACCCGGCCCGATCCTGGCCGGCCCGGCTGTGCTGTCCCGCTCTCTCCGGGCGGAGCGGCACTTCGAGAAGGCGGAGCCGGACTACGACCACTTCCTCGTCTGGATGTTCGGCATCCGGCCCGCCTACCAGCGCCAGGGCCTGGGCCGGCGGCTGATGGGAGAGGCCCTCGGTGTCGCCGACGACGCCGGGGTGCCCGCCTACCTCTACACCTCCAACTCGGACAACCTTCCCTATTACCGCTCTCATGGCTACGAGGTCACCGGCGAATCGACGCTCCCCGGCGGCGGCCCCAATTGGTTCATGGAACGGCCCGCCGCCGCATGACGTCCGATCGGCGCGAATCCCCGCCTCCCCGCTTAGAGTTGGCCGGCCAATGGAAGGCGCTCCCGCAGTGACGAGAGGACGTCGACTTAGGCTTCCACCTGTCGTCGTGGTTCCTGCCATTGCCGCTGTCGCAGTTGCGGTGGCGGCCCTGATTGCGTTGCCGAAGCTGACCGGCGGCTCGGGCTCCGCCTCCGGCAAGCTCGCCTCGGTGAAGGTCGCTCCGGAGCCCTGGCAGGGTCACGCCAAGCCCGAGTACCGGTCCGAGACGGACTTGCAGAAGGCGGCTCCCTGGGACACGCCCTCCAAGCGGACGGCGCCCGGCGCGATCGATCCAAAGACCGGAATGCCCGCGGCCTCGGCCGGCAGCAACGGCTCCTACACACCCCCGTCGCCGGCGGAGCGAAAGCGCGTCTACACGGCAACGCAT
>DATDKQ010000284.1:0-8373 GCA_036519915.1 Solirubrobacterales bacterium
CCGCAACCGCGAGCAATGACTTCTTGCGCATTGCTTACCTCCCTATCTAGGGCCCCAGAGCGTCACAAGCGAT
Organism: Solirubrobacterales bacterium; assembly: GCA_036519915.1. Lineage (GTDB taxonomy): Bacteria > Actinomycetota > Thermoleophilia > Solirubrobacterales > 70-9 > DASUPK01. The sequence continues at coordinate 74 of DATDKQ010000284.1, forward strand.
GCCGGGGCCGATTTCGTTGGAGTCCCGACACTATGCCGTGGGAGAAGGACCGGCATATAGATCCCATACAGATTTGGAACTCGGTATTGCCCTCGCAGTATCCCGCGGCTAGGGGGAGGGTTGCGAGATTGTGGTGCGTGTCGGAGGACGGTCCGGGTGGCTCACCGCGAAAAAAAGCGGAAATTTCTGCCAGACCGCCTAGTCCCGCAGCCCGGCGGCTTCGAGGGCCTCGGCTCGCTCCTGGAACATTCGCTGGCGCGTGATCAGCCCGTTCTCGACGGTGAACACGAACGCGCTCCTCGCGATCACTTCGATCCCCTCGCGCCCCCGCAGGTGGGCGGTGTTAGGGACCACGACTTTGGACCCCACCTCCGTGAAGCCGTGCATCTCAACCTGGATGTCCTCAAAGGTCGACCAGAACGCGTCCCAGAAGACCTCGAGCTCGCCCTCACCGCGATAGACACCCTTGAGCGGCCCTCGGGAACGCGACCAGTCAAGTTCTCCGTCGCGGTGAAACAACGCCAGCCAGGTCGTCAGATCTCGCCGGTTCCAGGCTTCGGTATGGCGCCGGACAGTTTCGACGTTCTCCTCCGACATCGCCTACTCCTTAAGGCCGGCGGCTTCGAGGGCCTCTGCCTCACTTCCGAAGTTCCGCCACCGCGTCACTTGCCGTCACGCCACTCGGCTGCAGCCCACACCGTCTCCTCGAAGGGCACACCGCTATCGAGGCCGTGGCCGCGGACACGCAGGGCGGCGATCCCGGAGTCGCCGCGGTCACGCAGCTCCATAACCTCGATGCTGAAGTCGGGGAAGATGGCGAGCAGGTCCCGCCACCATTCGCGGACGCCGTCGTGGCCGCGGTAGTGGGGATCGCCCTCCAGCTCCATGTAGCGCGTAGCGAACTCCACGTCAGGGTCGGTGAGTGCGAGGAAGGCGTCGAGGTCGCGCTGGTTGAACGCGTCGAAGGCGCGACGGGTCCGCTCCAAGTTCTCCTCCGACATCGTCCCCGCAGTATCTCGCGCAGAAGTAGAGGCGAGCGACCCCTCCCGCCAAGTTCTCTGCGCGGGTCCCGCCGGGCCTGCGCTCAGGGCCTTGTCCACCGGGCCGCTCGCATCATGGGAGATGCCCTGACCACCGCAGGGTCAAACGGTGCGGGGAAGGTGCGAAGGGTGCACATCGCCTACTCCGACAGACTGGCGGGCAACTCGCCGCCCCAAAAGTGGAAGTGGCCCGCGCTGTGAGGCCACGGGCCACTTCCTGGCGGGCGGGCCGAGGGTGCCACACTCGACCGGTCCCACCCCCTCCCCGTCCTGCGTGGGGGAAGTACTCAAAAGTGTGGATAGAGAAGCTCTTACCCAAAAATGTGGATAGCAACCTCATGCTCTGGAACAAGGCAATGCCGACCCAGACCAAGCGGTTCACGGTCTGATGGAGGGGCTACTCCGACAGCCCGGCGGCTTCGAGGGCCGAGTCCCGGTCCAGGTACTCGCGCAGTCGAAGGATCCTGCCCTCGCGCATCTCGAAGACGTGAAAGAACCGTTGGCGTATCTCGACGCCGCTGGTGCGCCCACGACCGCTGATGCTGACCGCAGCGACAACAATCTCGCCCCCGTCGATGATCTCCTCGACCTGGTCGCTATAGCTGCTCCACGCCTCGAGCCAGCGCTCGGTCCATTCGATCAGCGCCTCGTGACCGCGAATCGCGTCGACCTCCTCGACCGGCCGGTACTCGCAGTTCGGGTCGAAGTATCCGAGAACCCACGAGTGGACCTCGCCGCCCTCGGTGATCTGACCAAACGAGGCGTACTGCGCTCGCACGACCTCGACGTTCTTCTCCGACATCGCCTACTCCCGCTCTGCGGCTACCTCTCCCGCCTCGCCACGTTTTTCGACGATCCAGAAGTGTTCGTATTTCTTGACCACCTCTTCAACGCTGGGTTCAACGTCGATGGCTGTATGCCCGGGCGCGACAGCGAAGCGCTCCGCCCGCGAGCGGACCTCCTGCCATTCTCGCTTGGAAAGTCGCAAGCGGACACCGCAATCGAGGCGCCAGCACTCGCATCGAAAACCTGCTACCTGGAGGCCATCACTAAGCCACTCGGCCTTGCGCTCATTGAGGTCCCGGCAAAAGGCCTCGTTCTCCGCGAAGCGCTCCGCCCGCGACATCGCCTACTCCGACAGTCCGGCGGCTTCGAGGGCTTCCTCCGGATTAGGGAAGCCGCGAAGGGGCAGGGCGACGCCGTCGCGGACCGTCCAGATGTGCCCGTTCCGGATCTCGAACTCGGCATCGCTGCCTTTGGGCCGCAAGCGACTCTTTATCAACGCCACCACTTGATCGCCACTGTCAAACACCTCCTTCACCTCGATGATCGAGGCGTCGAATGCCTCTCGCTGATCCTCGATGATCGCCCGGATCGTGTCCCGGCCTCGATGGATCCCAGCATTCGGCCCCCGCTGGAACGTGATTTCGAAGTCGGCATCCGTGGGGCGGCTGGCTGCGTCCCAGTCGCCCTGGTTGAGCGCCTCGTAGATCGACCGCACGACCTCGACGTTCTTCTCCGACATCGCCCACGCAGTATTCCGCCTACTCCCGAAAAGACAGAGCGGGCGCAAAGTCCGCGCCCCGCTTGTGTCCGCGGTCTCTAAGGGGCGCAGGCTGCCTGCAGGAGAAACTCGATATCTCGGACGGCCTGGGGGTAGTCGCCGAGGAACAACTCGGCTGCGTTCCGCCTTCCGGTGGCGTCCTGCGCACGAGAGGCGATGAACTGCCCCTCGCAGTTTGGCGGCGACGGTTGATCGGCCGCCGCTGGGCTGGCGATTGCGCCGAGACTGAGCGCACCGGCCGCGAGCAAGGCCAATGCTGTCTCTCTCATGGAGCCCTCCCTTCGTTGACGTGTGGGCTCGGGGCGAGCCTAGAACTGAGGGAGAGGCGTGTCTAGGGATGGCGACCCGGCGAGGGGGAAGGTCGCCACGCGAAAAGCGCAACGGCGAAAACCGCCGATTGGCTCAGCGCAAGAAAAACTCTTTTCACCGGACGGGCCCCATAGAGGAGTTCTGGCGATGGTGAGCCCGAGCTAGACGCTCACCCCGCCCGGGGCGACCCTGCCGCACCCGCGTTCGGGTCTGGGAGGTTGCCGAATGTCCTGTGTTTGTGGACAGCGATCGGTCCATCGGCGCCGATCACCATAAAGCCCTTCAGCCAATCCTTCTTGCAGGGAAGGTCCGTGTGCTTCCAGTCCTGCTGCTTAATTCTCCACCACGCCCAATGTTTCCCGGAGTGATCGGGCATACAGATGGCATGGCGTTCGATGGTTGCAGTAGCGGCGAGCGAGGGTGGTGGGGCAATCTGGCACAGTCCCCATGCTGTAGCGAGCAGGATCGCTAGCAGACGTCGCATAAGGGACTCCTTTCACCTCGGGTTGGCGGTCGAATCCGACCGCCGACCTCCGACCCTATGAGAAGTCCGAGTGCTCGGCCATCCGTAGGAAGCACGGAAATTGGGTGGGAATTTGGGGCGCCGCACGCTGAGAGCCGTTCTAAGCCTCTGGAACGGAGGCCCCGGTGTGAGCCCCTTCGTCTCGACGTTTTTGCGCAGCGCAGCGGGACAGTGAGTCGAGCGCCAGCCCTAAAGAACTGACTTCACCCGGAGACGGTGCAGCACGACCTCATAATCCGTCGGTCGCAGGTTCGAGTCCTGCCCGGCCCATCGAAAGCCCCGCAAATCGTGTGGTAGCTCAGGTGGGAAAGCGAGGCTAGAGTGGGCACCGGATGACCAAGCCGACCGACAGCCTGCGTCGGCGCGTCCTGATCACGGATGGGGAGGAGCGGGCTGCTCTCGCGGCGTGTCGCGCGCTTCGCTCGACTGGATACGCGGTCGACGCCGTTGCGTTTGGGGGCCCTGCCGCGGTGCATTGGTCGCGGTATTGCTCGCGGCGGCTATGGGCACCCGACCCGCGAGCTGACAGAGCCGCCTTCGCGGACTCGCTCAGCGAGCTTCTGGCCCGTCGGCGATACGACCTGCTGCTGCCCGCGAGCGATGCCGCCTTACTCGCGATTTCCGAGGATCGCGATCGCCTCTCGCAACTGGTCACCATCGGCCTGCCGGGGCAGGAGGCGGTCCTTCGGTGTCTCTCCAAGATCGCGGCCCTCCAAGGTTCCGGAGCGACTCAGCTCGCAGCGCCGCGCACCGAGGTCTGCCGCACTTTCGATGAGACGCGCGAGGCGGCGACTGAGATCGGCTTTCCGCTGCTGGTGAAGCCGCATATGTCTGCGCGGCCTGAGGGGAAGGGGCTGCGTGAGCGCAGTAGCAGGCGGGTTAGCAGCGAGTGCGAGCTGGCCACAGCGACTGAGGATTTCGGCATGCCAGTACTGGTGCAGCGTTGCCTGCGAGGTCCCGTTCACTCTCTCGGCGGCGTAATCACAGACCAGGGGCTCGTGGCGGCCGCCTATAGCCGCTACGTACGCACCTGGCCCCCCGACGCGGGCAACGTTTCCTGCTCGGTCTCGCTGCCGCTGCCCGCCCAGCTGCGGGAGGCGGCGGCTACGCTTCTCGATCGCCTCGGATGGCGGGGGATCTTCGAACTCGAGTTGATGGAGAGACCCGACGGCAACCTTGGCTTGATCGACCTGAATCCAAGGGTGTACGGATCGCTTGAGCTGGCGGTGCACGCAGGGGCCTCGCTGCCGGCGATCTGGTGCGATTCGCTGCTGGAGGACCCTGTCGTCTCGGAGCCCCGCGTTGCACGAGCGGGTGTCTGGTACCGGTGGGAGGATGCAGACGTCCGATATGCGTTGCGCCGGCTCAGGTCCGGCGGGATGAGGGACGCCGCACCAGTGCTCAGGCCTCGCCGGGGTACCGCACATGCTCTCTTCCGGCTGTCCGACCCGGGCCCGTTGTTCGCTCGGGTGATCTCTGCAGTCCGGGGCAGACGTCAGAGCCGACGGCAGAATCATCAATCCCAGCCCGGTGCCGAGCCCAAGACTCCGACCGCGGGTTCCGCCGCGTGAGCCTCGATGCGGAGGTCGCGGTGATCGGGGCGGGCCCCTACGGTCTCGCATGCACAAGGTTCCTGAAGAAGGCCGGCGTCGACGTCCTCACCTTCGGCGAGAGGATGCGTTTCTGGCAGGAGCGGATGCCGGAGCAGATGATCCTGCGCTCGCGCCGTCGCTCCTCACACATCGCCGATCCGGATGGCTCTCTGTCGCTCGACGTGTTCGCAGCCGAGCACGGTCATCCCAGGCTGGACCCGGTCCCCCTCACTGAGTTCGAAAGGTACGGAGCCTGGTACGGCGAGCGGGCCGTGCCGGACCTGGACAAGCGCCGGATCATCGCCGTGGTGCCGAGGGGCGAGCGGTCGTTCACCCTGCGACTTGAGGACGGTGCGGAGCCTGCGGTCAGCAGGGTGATCGTGGCCGCCGGGATCTCACCCTTCGCCTGGCGGGACTCGCCGCTGGCCGAGCTGTCGGACGAGCTGGTCTCTCACTCCTCATACCATCGGAATTTCGGACGATTCCGCGGTCGCTCGGTGGTGGTCGTGGGCTGCGGCCAGAGCGCCCTGGAGTCGGCGGCGCTCCTGCATGAGGAGGGAGCAGCCGTCGAGCTGATCGCCCGGAGACCGTCGCCGGTTTGGTTGGCTGGAGACGGCGATTCGCTACGAGCGCGAGTTCGCGCGGGGATGGTGCCGCCGACGGATGTGGGGGGCAGGGTTTCCGGATGGTTGGCGGCTGCGCCCGGGGTGATGCGCGGGTCGCCGAGTGCCCTGCGGGAATGGACCACGGCGCGCTGTGTCATTCCAGCGGGCGCTGATTGGCTGCCGGAACGGGTACGAGACGTGACCATGACGATGGATCGCCAGATCAGGTTGGCGGAAGCACGGAACGACACGGTCTTGATCTCGCTCGATGACGGAAGCGAGCGAGAGGTGGACCACGCGATCCTGGCAACCGGCTGGCGCATCGATGTCGCGCGCTATCCGTTCCTCGATCGATCGATCCTCGAGCGTCTCGAGCTTCGTAACGGCTACCCGGTGCTCGGCCCCGGGCTCGAGTCCTCAATTCCGGGTCTGCATTTCGTCGGAACTGCGGCGGCGATGAGCTTTGGTCCGATCAACCGCTTCGTCGTGGGCAGCTGGTACGCGGCGCCGGTTATCGCCCGCGCGGCCAGCGGCAAGAGACAGCGCCCCCTGAGGCTCTCATACCGCCCCCGGCGCGGTCCTCTTACTGTGAACTGAACGATTGATCTGATCGGCGCGATCGCGCTCGCCCTGCTCGTGCTGCCGCCCGGCTGTGGCATCGGGCCAGCTCGACAAACTGGAGTTCACTGGTTCCAGCCCGGCGCCGGTCGGTAGAGAGTCCGAGCTAGATCGCGTCGGATCGCGCGAAACGGCGCGAGGTTCCACCTGTTGCGCTCACGGGTCGATCTAGGACTGGGCTCACGTGGGCGCACCGGTTCGCGTCCAAGGGGGAGCTCTTGGCGAAAAGGCTTTGCGAGACTTCTGAGTGAGGGACGAGTGCGGCGCTCTGGTGCGCGCTTGGCACATGAGAGATGGCGCTTGACGCACAATCACGGAAGTTGAGCCAGGCACGGCGTCTAGCTCTTGGATTCCTGCGCGACCCCGTCGAAGGCCTCCTCAACGTCCACGCGAGGGTCGCGGAGCGCAAGGAGATAAGGGCGACCCGGACAAGGGGAGTCGGTGGATTCATGCCCTGGCCGCCATGCCCATACGACGTTGACGAAAACTGGGAGCAACGCCTCCACGGGTTCGCGGGCTCCTCGTGGCCCTGCTCCGCCTCAGACGACTTCTGGGAATTGTGGCCGCTGGTGATGGGCTCGCTCGAAGAGAAGGGCTTTCGGCTGGGGCGTGGCGCCTTCGGCGGTTGGGGGGACGGCGAGCCGGGGCTGGTGCGTGCTGTCTGGTGTCTCACGCGCCATCTGCGGCCGGCCAACGTGGTTGAGACGGGCGTCGCTCGCGGCATCACCTCGCGCTTCATCCTCGAAGCTTTGGCGCAGAACGGAGCTGGTCATCTCTGGAGCGTCGACCTTCCGCCTCCGCGGGACAGAAATCTGCACGCGCAGATCGGCTCGGCCGTGCCCGAGGGCCTTCGTGATCGCTGGACGTACGTTCGCGGATCCAGCCGGCGCCGGCTCGGGAAGCTCCTTGCTCAGCTCGGGGAGATCGATTTGTTCATACACGACAGCAGGCATTCCGAGCGAAACTTGCTATTCGAGCTGCACCATGCTTGGGGTGCCATGAAGCCGGGCGGCGTGCTGGTCGCGGACGACGCTGATCTGAACTGTGGTCTCCGCTCGTTCGTGGACTCTCATCCCGGGCAGCAATGGTGCGCTTGCCACGCTGAGCCGCTCCAGCCCGATTACGGACGCCAAGACGACCGTGGCATCTTCGCCGTCATTCAAAAGAATTCCGGCGGCTAGCTGTAGCTCCTAATCGAGTTCGGGGTGCATTTGGCCAACCATGGCAGGCGACCCGGGACACGTCCCACGGAGAATGGAGCTCGGAGTGGGGAACGATGAGGGCGGGTGCGCTGTCGGGCGGCGGGATGGCGCCGTTTTCGGAGGCTCCCGGTGGAAGTCGCCGCTATTGGGCGCGCCGCAAGGACACCGCGAGGCCGGCCAACCCTATTCCAACTATGCCCCCGGCAGTGCCGAAGAGGATGTCTATCGCCGAGTCGCGCCATCCCGGCTCCAGGGCCGTGTCGAACAGTCGATCGCCGACGTACTCGCCGAACTCCCAGACGAGGGTGAGGACGATCACCACCGCGAGCGCCGCCAGCGTCACTGAGGGCCAGTCGCGGGTCCGACGCCGCAGCGCCTCAACGAGGGTCCACCCGACGAGACTGCCACCAATTGCGTGCGCGAACGCGCTCGTCTTCCACGAGGTGGCGGAAGGATCCATCCAGACCATCAAAAGGACGACCATGAACCCAAAGGCGACGGGTAGCAGCACCCTCCCCGGCACGCCAACGATCCCTGCGGCGATGAGCCCAGCGAGACACATAGCGCTCATGATCGTCGCGCCGCCGTTGCGCTCGTAGACGAAGCTGACCGCGGGCAAGGCGACGAGGGCTAGCGCAAGCGCGAATGCGGGATCGAAGCGAGCGCGCGAGCTGTTCATGACCGAGCGTAGGCGTCACCCGTGGAGGTCGCACGACAGGCGCCGGTTAGCACCGCCGCTTTCCAAATGCGAAGCGCAGCACTCACGGCAGCTCAACTTCGGAGTTCATTTAGCGAACGCGACCCGGCAAGCGTGTCCCCGAACGTGTCCCGAACTGCCGAGAACGAA
>DATDKQ010000285.1:0-2761 GCA_036519915.1 Solirubrobacterales bacterium
TTCGGATCCGTCCCGGCAGACGCTGCGAGTGCCGAAGTCGCTGCGGCGAGCGACTCGCCCCTGACCAGCCCTTGCAACCTGGGCGCCGGCCCCCGGTTCCGCTGCGGGCGGATCACGGTGCCGGCGGTCCGCGGGGAGCCGGGCCTCGGAGACCAGTCGATCTTCTTCGCGGTTCGCCCGCGGGATCAGGCCAAGAAGCCGCCGCTGGGCACCATCTTCGCCGTCGAGGGGGGGCCGGGCTACGCCAGCACCAACTACGACTCGGCGAAGTCGTACCGGGCCGTCTTCGGGCCGCTGCTGCGTCGCCGCGACCTGGTGCTGATCGACCAGCGCGGCACCGGGCACTCGCAGGCCGTGAACTGCCCGCAGCTGCAGCGGGGGATGGTGCCGGAGCAGATCGCCGTCGGCTCCTGCGCGAACCAGATCGGGGCTCGCTATCAGGGGTTCACCTCCGCCGAGTCCGCGGCCGACATCGAGGCCGTCCGCACCGCGCTCGGCCTGGGGCCGATCACGCTGTACGGAGACTCCTACGGGACGTTGCTCGCGCAGGCGTACTCGGTTCGCTACGCGTCCAGCCTTCGCTCGGTGGTGCTCTCCTCGGCCTACCCGGCCGACGACCCGTTCTGGCGGACGATCTACCCGGCGGCGATGCAGGCGCTGAAGCTGAGCTGCGCCCGGAACTCGTCCTGCCGCGCGCGGGCCAAGTCTCTCTGTAGCAAGAAGGGACTGCGCTGCTCATGGGACGGCGAGCAGCGCTTCCGTCACGCGCTTGCCCGGATCCAGCGGACCGGCGGACCCCTGAATGGCACCCTCGAGTACCTGCTCGAGGCGGGGACCTGGTCGCCGAACTCGTACCTGGCGCTGAACCGGGCGGTGACGGAGTACCTCGCGGGCGACCCCGGACGCCTCGACCACATCGCCCACGAGGGGCGCCCCGGCGATGGCGATTTCCACTACTTCTCCACCGGGATGGGCACGGCGGTGGAGTGCAACGACTACCCGGTGGCATGGGACCGCACCGCCGACTTCGCCCAGCGCACTGCACAGCTCGATCAATCGATCGCCGCGTTCCCCCGCCGCCACCTGTTCGCGCCCCTGACCGTGAGCCAGTGGATGACCCTGCCGGCCACCGGTCTGACCGGATGCCTCGCCTGGCCACCGCCGACCCCGCTGATGGAGCAGCCCGTGCCGGCGGGCGCCACGCAGCCCGCGGGGCTGCCCGTCCTGGTTCTCTCGGGCGAGTTGGACGACATCACGACGGCCAGGGAGGCCCGCCAGGTGGCGCGCGGCTACCCGTCGTCGCGACTCCGGATCGTCCCCAGCCGTGGTCACGTCTCGGACCTCTACTACCCGTACCGCTCGCCGGCGGTCCGCTGGATCCGGCGCTTCGTCGGAAGCCACTCGGGACGCTACTCGGGCTCCTCGTAGAGGCTCTCCACGGCGAGCTGCTGGCCCTGGGCGCTCCAGATCTTGGCCTCGAGGTAGAGCTCGTCGGGAAAACCCTTGACTGCGTCGAGCGCGACCAGCGTGAAGCGCTCGTCGGAGACCGGGGTCTGGTCGACGACCTCCGCCTCGAGCTCGGCGGTCGCGGACTTCGCGCCGGGGATCAGCGGCGTCCCCCAGACCAGGGTGACGTCGCCACGGCGGTCTTCCTCACCGCGCCAGGTGCCGATCACCTCCTCGTTCAGGTCGATCATCCAGTCGGGGTTCTGATCGGCCGTGACGTCGGTGAAGTCGGCACGCGCCTCGAAGCCTCCCGCCTCGCCGGAGCCGCCCTCGGCAGGTCGCACGAAGGAGACGAAGCCGAAGAACTCGCTCGGCTCGGCGATTCCCTCGACGGGGGCGACGACGGGAACGTAGACTCGCCCGCCCCAGCCCCTCTCGGGGAACCAGGTCACCTCACCCGGCGGTCCGCCGGCCTCCGCGAGGTGCGGTTCGCAGGCCTTGGCGAACTCATCGCGCAGTCGCTGCCCCCAGCGGCCGTAGGGGAGCCCCTCGACGCTGACGTCGGCGATGAAGCGGGGGATGGGACGGCGGACAGGCGGCACGGGCAGGGGACCCTACCCAAGCGCCTCGCGCAGCTCCGTCGCCGCTCGCTCGGGCGGGAAGACGTTGAGCTCGACGCCGGTAGACATCTCGAAGCCCGCCCGGATTCCGATCCGCGGCGCGATGTCAAGATGCCAGTGAAAGGTCTCCGCACCACGCGGCGCCGTGAGCGTCCAGGCGTTGAACTGCGGGACGGCGTCGAAACGCGCCTCGAGCGCCTGCAGCGCGGTCCGCAGCATCCCCAGTCCCACCTCGCTGTCCTGCTCGAAGCTTGGCGACGGGGTGCGCGGGATGATGCGGAGCTCGAAGGGGGAGCGGGAAGCCCAGGGGCAGACAAGCAGGGCGTCGTCGTCGATCGCCACCAACCGTTCCTTCCGGCGGACCTCCTCGGAGGCGATCTCGGCGAGCAGGTCGCCGCCCATGGTGTGTTGGTTGTAGGAGGAGAACCGCTCCCGCTCCCTGGCGATCGCGACGGGGACGAAGCCGAGCGCGTAGAGCTGCACGTGACTGTGTTCGAGCGAGGCGCCCGCCTCCCGGCCTTCGTTGAGGATCAGCTGCACATACGCCGCCCTCCCGGCGTAGGCGCGCATCCGCTCCCGCCAGCCCGCCATGGCCGCGGCGAGCTCGGCGTCGTCGAGTTGGCCGAGCGAGGTGTGGTGTTTGGGCGAGTTGACGATCACCTCGTGGAAGCCGGTCGCCACGGAGGCCTTGAAGA
>DATDKQ010000286.1:0-4283 GCA_036519915.1 Solirubrobacterales bacterium
CGGATTATGAGTGTCGCCTAGTGCGTGGCGACTGGTGATGCCGGGCGCGAATCCGTGCCCGTGGTTGCGCTCAGTTGCGCTTCGTTCTCGGCAGTTCGGGACACGTTCGGGGACACGCTTCCCGGGTTGCATTCCCGAATCGAAGCCTCAGGTGCTGAGCGCGGGAGTGCTGCTTTGCATGGAAAGGGGGTACCCGGTTAGCTGCCCCTGATCGAGGACGGAGCGACCGAGCGCTGGGGTTCCGGCCTCCGCTCTCGGTTTGGGGGCAGTCCTGGACGAGGCGCCCGTCAGTAGGATCAGCTTGACCGGTCAATGGAATGGCCGTTGATCAGACGAAGGGAGCTGTTTTGAGCAGGGAAGCGTTCAACGAGATGGGCCCGATCGAGTACGTCCTGGGGGAGTTTGCGGCGCAGAAGGCCAAGCTGCGGCGGGCCGGAGCATGACCGAGCCGACGCCGCGGTCGATCCAGACCCCCGACACGGTCGAGACCCGAATCGGGACCCTCAGCTTCCGCGACGGCGCCCCCAGCGCCGAGACCGTTGAGAAGGTCTATGACCAGCTCGACTTCTCCCGTGGAGTCGAGGCCTTCCTGAATAGCTTCCAGGGCGCTTCGCTCGCCGCGATCCGCAAGGGCTTCCTCGAGAACGGGGTGAAGGACAACGACTTCTTCCTGTTCTCGGAGCTGATGGATTCGAAGTCGCTGTTCCTCACGGGGAACTCCGACACCGTCTACCTCTGGGGCTTCGTCGACCTCAGCGACGGCCCGATGGTGGTCGACATACCGCAGCTGAGCCTGCCGAGCGCGATGCTCGGCTGTATCGACGACATGTGGTTCCAGTGGGTGACCGACTTCGGCCTCCCTGGGCCCGATCGCGGCCACGGCGGCAGGTATCTGGTCGTCGGCCCCGGCTACGACGGCCCTCTCCCCGACAGCGGCTTCCACGTCTCCCACTCCCGCACCAACGTGGTCACCGTCGTTGGCCGCGCCTTCATGATCGACAATGACCCGTCCGGGCCGGTGGCGGAGATCAAGGAGTCGTTCCGGGTCTACCCCTACGCCCCGGGCGCAGCGGGAACCGCGGTCGCCACTTACCTGGCCGGTGAAGCGCCACTCGCCGCGGATCCCGAGATCCCGGGGACCAAGTTTGTCGAGGGCAGCGGCAAGGCGTTCAACACCATCGCGCCCAACGACTACTCCTACTGGGAGTTGATCAACGAGGTGATCCAGGAAGAGCCGGCCGATGCCGGCGATCCAGAGATCCTCGGTCAGCTGGCAGCGGTGGGGATCGTCAAGGGCAAGCCGTTCAAGCCGGACAAGCGGATGCGGGCGATCCTCGAGGATGCGATCGCAGTCGGCAACGCGGCCGCGCGCGCGGCGCTCTTCGCCCCCCGAGAGCAGGAGGGCGAGGGCTTCGCCTACTACGAGGGCTCGGACTGGCGCAACCCGCTCTTCTCGGGCGGCTACGAGTTCCTCGACCCGCCGCCGCAGATCACCGCCGATGGCGTGGTCCCGGCAGAGTCCGACGGCGCTCGCAAGCTCAACTCGCGGATCGCCTTCTTCTATCTGGCGACGGTGATCACCCCGGCGATGTGCATGCACCTGACCGGGATCGGCTCCCAGTACCTACTCGCCACCCGCGACTCCGACGGCGAATACCTCGACGGCTCTAAGACCTACAAGCTGAACATGCCCGCCGATATCCCCTTCGAACGCTTCTGGTCGGTGATGCTCTACGACAACCAGACCCGCTCGATGCTCCAGACCGGCCAGCCGAAGCCAGACCTCGGCAGCCAGTCCGGCACGGTCAAGGAGAACGACGACGGCTCGACCGACATCTATTTCGGGCCTGAGGCTCCGGAGGGCGCCGAGGACAACTGGCTGCAGACGGTGCCGGGCAAGGGCTACATCCCGCTGCTCCGCTTCTACAGCCCAAAGGCGTCGTTCTTCGACAAGTCCTGGCAGCCGAGCGAGATCGAAGTCGTGAGCTAATAGGGCTCGCGGAGGTCGGCGATGCTGATCGCACTGCTCGCAGTACTCGGCGCCGATCTCATCGTCCTTGTCTTCCTCATCTCGTTCGCGGCACCGCCACCGGGACTGATTTCCAACCAGAAGGTCCTTGAAATCCCTGCGCTCTCCGGTCCCACGGGAGCTTGTTGATGGAGTGGTCGCTGGCCATCGTTGCGCTCGCCCTCCTGGCGGTGGCGTCGGTGTCAAAGCGGATCGCCGGGACACCGGTGACGCCCGCGATGCTCTTCGTCGCGATCGGGCTCCTCGTCGGTCCGAAGGTGCTCGACGAACTCGACCTCGCCAGCACGAGCTCTACCGTACAAACACTCGCCGAGGCCACCCTGGCGCTGGTGCTCTTCTCCGATGCCTCGCGGATCAATCTGAAGGAGCTGCGTCGCGACGCGAATGTCCCCGTACGGCTGCTCGCGATCGGACTGCCGCTGACGATCGTGCTCGGTGCCCTGGCGGCGGTGCCGATCTTCGACCACTTCAGCATCGAGGAGGCAGTGATCCTGGCGGTGGTGCTGGCGCCGACCGATGCCGCGCTCGGCCAGGCGGTCGTCACCGAGCCACGGGTTCCGGTCCGGATCCGCCAGGGGCTGAACGTGGAGAGCGGGCTGAACGATGGGATCTGTGTGCCGCTGCTATTCATCGCCGTGGCGGCGGCGGACGTCCAATCTGATCTGACCGGCGGCCGAGCTGCTGGCACGCTGGTGTTTGAGGAGATCGGCTACGGCATCGCCGGCGGGATCGCCGCCGGGCTGATCGTTTTCGCGATTTTCCGGTTCGCGGGCAGCCGCAACCTGATCGATGGTGCATGGCGAAAGGTGATCCCGGGCGCGGGCGCCGCCCTGGCCTATGGGATCGCGGTCGGGCTGGACGGATCGGGCTTCATCGCTGCTTTTGTCGCCGGGGCCGTCTTCGGCGGTCTCCTCGGCCGTGATCCCGCCGAGGAGAATCGCCTCGTCGATGAGGTGGGAAGCGCGCTCAATGGGGTCACCTTCCTGATCTTCGGGGCGATCCTCCTAGGACCGGCCCTCGGCGAGGTGAGCTGGGACCTAGTGCTCTATGCGATTCTCAGCCTCACGGTCGTGAGGATGCTCCCGGTCGCGATCGCGATGTTGGGGACAAGGGCTCGCCCAGTAACGCTTGCATTCATGGGCTGGTTCGGTCCCCGCGGGCTCGCATCGATCGTCTTCGCGATCATCATCCTCGAAGAGTCCAACCTGCCCCACGAGCAGACGATCCTGATGGCGATCTACCTGACGGTCGGGCTCTCGGTCCTCCTCCATGGCACCACCGCGGCGCCTCTGGCTGAACGGTACGGGCGCTGGTACGACGCTCATCCTCGGGAAACTCGGCCATCGATGGAGGCCGCCCCCGTGACTCCGACCCGGCCGCCGAGGACGCCCGCCGCGGCTGGCTAGCGGTTTGTATCTGCCTGCTCAGTCGCCGAGGTGCCGCTCAAAGGCGAGATTTTGGGGCAGCTAACCGGATAATTCGTCTTGCACGCAGAGTCGGCGAGGCGTGCTGGACCCCGGTAGGGGCCGAGCCGCTTGCGTTTGAGGACCTTGGCGATGCCGTCCTGGTCACCGCCCGCTACGTGGGTCGGGGCGAAAGCAGCGGCATTGAGCTCGATCAGACCTTCGCCACGCTCTACCGACTGCGAGATGGCAAAGCCGTGAGCATGCGCGACTACCTCACCCGAGCCGAAGCCCTCGAAGCCGCCGGCCTGTCGGAGTAGGCGATGTCGGAGGAGAACGTTGAGGTGGTACGGCGAGGTTGGGAGGGGTTCACGGCGGGCTTGGCGCGAGGTGACCCTTCTGGGGGCGGGTTTCGACCCTAGACCTAGGTGTGGGGATGCAATCGCACGAACAGGGTGATTTGCGCCACACGGGTGGTGCCTAACATCGAAGCTGTTATGGCGAAGGGCGAATCGATCCCGCTGCCGGGTGGCACGTTTCGGATGGGCTCGACCGACTTCTACTCAGAGGAAGCACCAGTTCGCGAGGTCGAGGTGGATGGTTTCTCGATCGACCGCACCCTGGTGACGGTTGCCCAATTCGCTCGCTTCGTTGCCGAGACCGACTACGTCACACTTGCTGAACGGCCGCTCGATGCCGCTGACTACCCACAGGCCGATCCCGCGTTTCTGGTCCCAGGCTCGATCGTGTTTCACCCGACCCCTGGGCCTGTACCGCTCCACGATCCGCACCGGTGGTGGACCTATGTCCCGGGGGCCAACTGGCGCCAGCCGTGGGGCCCGGCCAGCGAT
>DATDKQ010000287.1:0-6415 GCA_036519915.1 Solirubrobacterales bacterium
CGGCTACACCTGGGAGGTCTCGCCCACACCCACCGCGGAGACGATATTGGTGAACTTCAAGAACGAGAGCAAGGAGCCGCATGCGCTGATCTTCGCGAGGCTGGGCGAGGGATACACCGTCGACGAGGCCGTCGAACTGGAGGGCGGGAAGGGATCGGCCACGGAGGTGAGTGGCAGGACGTTCGTCCCGCCGGTGAATCACGACACGGGGGGCGGACCCAGCGTGGAGATCGCGGACGTGACGAAGCCGCTTAGTCCAGGCGACTACGTGATGCTCTGTCCGCTCGCTGGCAAGGACGGCCCCCACTACAAGCTCGGGCAGCTCGCGAAGTTCGCCATCGAGTAGCGGAAGGGCCCTCGAAGCCGCCGGGACAGAAGTGAACAGCGGCATCTACATCTCGGTCGGCAACTCGGCCGGGACGAACCTGTCCGCGCTGCTGCGCGAGTGGCAGATCAACGAGACCACCTACTCGTTCAGTTCGTAGAAACCAGAAGCTGAGCCGACCTCAGCTCACCCCGATTCGCCCTCAGAGCTCGAATTGTGGTCCAGGTGGTCGCCGGTTCGAGTCCGGTCGCTCACCCCTCGGCATAGCGTCGGTCTTGTGGGCTGACCTATCCCGCGACCGCCGTCACGTACTCCACAAGTAGTAGCGCCGGGGGGCTCCCCGAGGCCGACGACGCGAAGGCTGCTAGACGGGATCATGTTTGGCGTGCTTCGCCTAGACGTCATTTGCGGCGCCTGCGCGTCGTGACCGATCGCGGGGCAGCCGACGCCCGCATCGAGCGCCTGGCCGGAGGCCTCGACCGCCCGACGATGGTCGTTGCCGGTGTCGCCACCCTCGGGTTGATCATGGCGGTCCTCGACACGACGATCGTGAACGTCGCGCTCGACACCCTCTCGAGGGACCTGCACGCTCCACTCAGCACCATCCAGTGGGTCTCGACCGGCTATCTGCTGTCGCTGGCGTCGGTGATCCCGCTCTCCGGCTGGATAACCGAACGCTTTGGCTCCAAGCGGACCTGGATCGCCTCGATCGCGCTGTTCGCGGTCGGCTCGGCACTCTGCGCGCTGGCGACGTCGGCCGGCGAATTGATCGCCTTTCGGGTTCTGCAGGGAATCGGCGGCGGGATGCTGGTGCCGGTCGGATTCACCCTGATCGCGCAGAGCGCGGGACCGCAGCGCATCGGACGGGCCCTCGCGGTGGCCGGGGTGCCGATTCTGCTCGGGCCGATCTTCGGGCCGATCATCGGAGGGCTGATCGTCGACAACGCGCCATGGCAGTGGATCTTCGTCGTCAACGTCCCGATCGCCGCCCTGGCGATCGCCGTCGCAGCCCGATTGCTACGGGCGGACGCGGGGCGCGCCGACGCCGGCGCCCTCGACTGGGTCGGCGCAGCGCTGCTGAGCCCTGGGCTCGCGGGCATCGTCTTCGGCCTCTCGGAGACCGAGAGCCACGGCGGGATCGGTCACCCGATCGCCTTCGGCCCAATCGTCGCCGGGATTGCCCTGATCGGGCTATTCGTTTGGCACAGCCTGCGCGTGCCGCGACCGCTGATCGACGTCCGGCTGTTCCGATCGCGGGGCTTCCGTGCCGCCACCACGACCACGTTCCTCCTCGGTGGAACCCTCTTCGGCACGCTGCTTGTGCTGCCGCTCTATTACCAGGTCGACCGGGGCGAGAGTGCGCTGAACGCCGGCCTGTTGCTGGCTCCGCAGGGCCTCGGAGCGGCTGCGATGCTGCCGATCAGCGGTCGGCTGACCGACCGCATCGGCGGGGGTCCGGTGGTCGTCGCGGGCTGCAGCCTGATCGTCCTCGCAACCCTCCCATTGGTGTTTGTGACCAACCACACGTCGTTCGCGCTGCTGGGGTGCGTGCTCTTCGTGCGCGGGCTGGGCTTGGGCGCCTCGATCCAGCCCAGCGCCGCTGCGGCCTACGCGATGCTCGACTCCCCTCAGGTCCCGCGTGCCACCGCAGCGCTCAACACCCTGCGGCAGATCGGCGGTTCGATCGGTACCGCGCTCGTGGCGGTGGTGCTCCAGCACGAGGCTACGGCTCATATGGCGTCGGCCGGCGGCGCCGGAGGACTGCTCGCCCCCCTCTCCACGAGCGAGCGGGCAGAGATCGGCGAGCCCTTGGCCACCGCCTTCGGGCATACCATGATCTGGTCGCTGGGGATGTCGGTCCTTGCCCTGGGTGCCGCGCTCGTGCTGCTCAGATCCGAGCGCGCCAGCCGGTCACTGGGCAAGTCCGCTCGCGCCGAGGACGGGCAGTTCCGAGCTGGAAGTCCCCAAACGGGTCGTGCCTAGCTCCGGACTCGGCTCGCGGAGTACATTGACCTCTCTGCCCCCCGACTCGCCCGCCAACAGAACACCTCCGCCGAAGACGCACCCGAAGGGGTGGCGCGTGGATCCGGCCTCCGACGGGCGAGGGGCACCGCCGCAGGAGAAGCCGCCGATGATCCCCCGGAGCAGGGCGTTCATCGCGTTCCTCGTCGGGCTGCTGGCGGTGAACCTCCTGATCTCGATCCTCACCAGCGGGCCAGCGAGTCGTCCTCGCGTCCCGTACCAGCCGTTCTTCGTCAACCAGGTGACTGCCAACAACGTCGAGGACATCAGCTCGCAGGGCGACTCGATCGAGGGGACGCTCAAGAACCAGGCGACCTACGACCCACCTGGTGACGCCAAGCCGGTCAAGGTGGACAAGGACTTCAAGACCGAGGTGCCGTCGTTCATCGATCACAACTCGGTCACTCAGTTGCTCGCCCAGCACAACGTCGTCATCAACGCGAACCCGCCGGACTCAGGCCGCTCCCTGATCGGCACGCTGCTGCTCGGCTTCCTGCCCACGATCCTGCTGATCGGCTTCTTCATCTGGCTCATTCGCCGCCAGATGGGCGGGGGAGGGGGAGGGATCCTCGGCGGGTTCGGCCGCTCCACTGCACGGCGGGTCCAACCCGGCGGGCAGGACCGAGTCACCTTTGACGACGTTGCCGGCATCGACGACGCCGAGGACGAGCTCGTCGAGGTCGTCGACTTCCTGAAGAACCCGCAGCGTTACACGAAGCTCGGCGCGCGGGTTCCGCACGGAGTCCTGCTCTACGGGCCACCCGGTACCGGGAAGACGCTGCTCGCGCGCGCGGTCGCGGGCGAGGCCAATGCGGCCTTCTTCTCGGCGTCGGCCTCGGAGTTCGTCGAGGCGATCGTCGGCGTGGGCGCCTCGCGGGTGCGTGACCTCTTCAAGCAGGCAAAGGAGGCAGCCCCGGCGATCGTCTTCGTCGACGAGCTGGACGCGATCGGGCGTTCGCGCTCGGGCAACGTGGGCGGACTCAGTGGCGGCAATGACGAGCGCGAGCAGACGCTCAACCAGATCCTCACCGAGATGGACGGCTTCGAGCCCGGCACGAACGTGATCGTCCTGGGCGCGACGAACCGCCCCGAGATCCTCGACCCCGCCCTGCTGCGCCCGGGGCGCTTCGACCGGCGCATCGCGGTCAACCCGCCCGACCGCCCGGGTCGCGTCCAGATCCTGAAGATCCACAGCCGGGGAGTGCCGCTGGCGCCTGAAGTGGACCTGGACCGGATCGCGGCTTCGATTCCGGGCTCGACCGGCGCCGACATCGCCCTGCTCGTGAACGAGGCCGCCCTCTTCGCCGCCCGCCGCAGCCACACCAAGGTCGAACAGAGCGACTTCACGGACGCCATCGAGAAGATCCTGCTGGGCGCCGAGCGCCAGGTGGTGATGACCGACGCTGACCGGCGACGCACCGCCTACCACGAATCCGGCCACGCCCTGGTCGGCATGCTCACCCCGGGTGCGGATCCGGTGCGGAAGATCTCGATCATCCCGCGCGGCCAGGCGCTGGGTGTCACCCTCTCGACCCCGGACAGCGACCGCTACAACTACCGCCGCGAGGAGCTCGAGGCGCAGATCAAGGTTGCCCTCGGTGGCCGCGCCGCGGAGGAGGTCGTCTTCGACGACCTTTCGACCGGCGCGGAGTCCGACATCCAAAACCTCACGCAGGTCGCTCGCGGCATGGTCGGCCGCTGGGGGATGAGCGACGCGGTCGGCCCGATCGCCGTCACCGACGGCCGACAGAATGGCGCGTTCCTCCCCGGCGCGATGCCTGCGTCCGAGCCCACCCAGGAGCTAGTCGACAAGGAGGTGCGGCGAATCGTCGAGGAGGCGGAGCGGGACGTCGTCAACCTCCTCGAGGAGCATCGCGAACAACTCGACGCCCTCGCCAACGCGCTGCTGGACCGCGAGACGCTCGACCAGCCGGAGGCCTATGAGGTCGCCGGCGTGCCCCTGCCCCACGTCGAGCCTGCTGAAGAGGCGAAGGCCATCACGGCGGCCCCAGCCGAGTCTTCGTCCGTCGACTAGGCGAGCGGGACCGCGACCGCAGCGTCCTGGTCCGGGTAGAACTTCTCGACCTGATCGGCGCCGTACTTCCCGCGGAACTTCTCGAGGACGTCAGCCACGCCGGCCGGGTCCTCGATCGGGTTCGCGTTCGCGCGCACCTCCGCTCCATCGGCCGACAGCCCGACCTCCGGCGTCTTCACCAAGTTCCGGTACCAGTTGCTTTTCGATCCGCCGACCGGGAGGAGAAGCAGCTTCTCATCCTCCTCTGTGAACCAGATCGGGCGCGAACTTTCCCGCCCTGTCTTGCGACCGGTGACGGTGAGCTCGACCTCAGTCGTGTCCTGGAGCGCGTCCTTGAAATCTCCGCCGGCCATATTCACGCGATCACCTCCAGTACCGCTGAGCAAGCCTCCTCACAGCGCCTGCACTCCTCGGCGCAGATTCGGCAGTGCTCGTGGTGGTCGGCGTGGCGCTCGCACTCCTCGGCGCAGGCCGCGCATAGCTCTCTACACGATGACACCTGTGCCCTCGCGGTCTCGGCGACGTATTCCGTCTGCCTGCCGAGCACGCGGCCGGTGGCGGTGCAGACATCTGCACAGTCCAGGCAGAGGCGGATGGATCTGCGCATATCGTCCACGTCCTCCTCGGCCAGGCTCGCATCCGCGCACCCGGTACATGACTGCTGGCATTCGAGGCACTCATCGATGCAACGGGCAAGGACATCGCGGTCGATCTGAGCCGACCAGGGGTGCGCTTCCAGCATCTCCCTCGACAGAGTGGCGGTGGCCATGGCTCTCCTTTCGGGGTCGGAGTCCCGGCGGGGGTCTTCGCTCCGACAGTACTACGCCCTCCGGGACGTGGACAGGGGGGTTATCCGGACAGATACTCAGCAGGCGCCTGGACGATCGATCAGCAGCCGGACCGTTGCGCCCGGGCGGACCGTCAAGTCCGCCGAGGGCGAGGTCGCGCACACCTCCCAGTCGGACGGGATCAGCACTCCGAAGATCCCACCGCCCTCCTCGGTCGAGCCAAGCCCCAGGTCGTCGAGCCGCCGCTCGGCGACATCCAGACGCTGACCGGCGAGCGAGGGGACCGTGATGCCGTTCGGCTTGGGTGGCGGATTGTCCGAGTCCGTCACCTTCGGCACCACGATCAGCGCGCCGAAGGTGAGGGCGGCGGCGACGAGAAGTGCGATCAGAGGGATCAGGACCCTGCGCAGGCGGCGGCGTCCGCGCCCCCGCGGCCGGCGCTCGGTGGGCGCCGTCGCCGCGGGGAGGGGGATCGTCTCTGCAGCCGGCGCGGCCTCCCCGACGCCGACCAGGTGCTCGGGCTCGGTGACCGCCTCGCCACGGGTTGCGGCCACGGCCGCTCGACCGAGGTCGCCGGTGGAGGGGAACCGGTCCGCGGGGTCCTTGGCCATCGCCCGGCGGATCACCGGATCGAGTGCGGCTCGACCGCCGCCGCGGGATCCGACGGCCGGCGGCGGCTCGTTGAGGTGGGCCCACATCTTGGCCGAGCTCTCGCGCTCCGGGAACGGGACCTCGCCGGTGACCGCGTGGAAGAGGACGCAACCAAGGGCGTAGACGTCGGTCCGCGCGTCGACGCGGCGCCCCTCGATCTGTTCCGGCGCCATGTAGTCGACTGTGCCGATCACCTCGCCGGTGGCGGTCAGGCCGCTGGTCGAGGCCGCGATCTTCGCGAGCCCGAAGTCCGTGAGAAACGCCGCCGGCCCGTCATCACCCGGCCCGGGGTCTCGGACGAGCACGTTCGCGGGCTTGACGTCGCGGTGCACGAGACCGGCTGCATGGACCGCATCCAGTCCGTCGGCGACCTCCGCGATCAGTGAGGCCGCCTCGTCGGCCGGCAGCGGGCCGCGGGCCGCGGTCAGCCGCCCGAGGTCGCGCCCGGGCACGTATCGCATGGACACGAACAGCAGGCCGTCGCGCTCGCCGGCGCCGAACACGGTGACCACCCGCGGATGCTCGATCGAGGCTGCGGTGCGCGTCTCCTCGCGGAACCGCGCTCGGAATCGCTCGTCCTCGGCGAGCTCCGTC
>DATDKQ010000288.1:0-3857 GCA_036519915.1 Solirubrobacterales bacterium
CTACCTCGCCGAGATCGATATCGGGATCTGGGAGGAGAAACTCGACGACGAGACGTGGGCCGGCTGGGTCGACTTCAAATCCGAGATTGCGAAGGTGTCGCTCAAGTACGGCGGGTCGATTACCAACTGCCACGGCAGCACAAGAGCCGGCGACGCCGAGCTGGTTCCCGAAGAGATGGGCGGCGGCTGGGACGTCATGCTCAAGGTCAAGCGGGCACTCGATCCCAACAACATCATGAACCCCGGCAAGCAAATGCTGGACCAGGCCTACGAGAGCTGAGGGCCAATCGATGCGACGGTTCGTCTACAAGCAGGAGTACGTCCGCCCCGAAGCCACCCGGGTGTCCGACGGTGTGGTCATCCGAATGCAGCACGTCTACGAGGTTGACCCGGAGCTGATGGGTCAGCAGTTCGCCCAGCAGAACATGCCAGTGTGGGACACGCTGCGGATTATCGAGAGTCGGAACGACCATCTGAACTGGATGCACGAGCACTTCGCCGACGAGACGCTGGTGGCGGGCCAGGAGCCCGAGCTGGACCTCGGGCCTGGCCAGCCGAGCGGCGAGCCCTATCCGGCGCCGCCGGGGGCGCCGGCGCGGCACCCAAAGCCAATCCTCCCCTATTGACTTACGCCGCCAGGGCGCGTCGGTGCCTGGCAAGCGGATGCTCGCGAGACGTGGCTCAACCGGTGGGTGAGTGCTCGCGGAGGCTCCGCAGTTGTGCCGCGACCTCGACCGCGTCGCCCTCGGGGATGCCCTCGGAGCGGTCGTAGGGCTTGGCGATGAACATATACGCCAGCCCGGTGGTGAAGACAAGGATCGCGCCGATGATCACGATCCACCGGTCGAGGAAGGTGTCGCCCGCGCCTGGCCGGGCAAGCAGGAACATCGCGAAGATTCCGTAGGCGAGCGCGGCCACGTTGACGGCCATCCCAGCCGATCCAAGGTTCCACAACCCGGCCGGGCGCCAACCGCGGAGGCGCTGCCGCAGGGCCGCGAGCACCACCGCTTGGAAGGCGATGTAGATACCGAGCACCGCGAACGCAGTGACCCTGGCCAGGGAGTCCGGCCGCCAGAAGACAAACAGGCAGAGCGCGATCGGCACCAAGCAGGCTACGAGCAGGGAATTGGTGGGTACGGCATGCTTCGCAGACATGCGCGAGAGCCACTGGCTGAACGGCAGCATCCGGTCCCGGGCCGAGCCGTAGAGCAGCCGGCTGGCTGCTGCCTGCAAGGACAGCACGCAGGAGACGAACGCCGTGATCGCGACGACCAGGAACAGCTTCGATCCGACGGTGCCGAGCGCGTCCTCGAGGATCGCCGGGATCGGGTCGGGTTCATTGCCGTCCACGATCGCCTGCAGGTCCGGCGCAGCAAGCACATACCCGGCATACGACAGGAGCCCGGACACCCCGCCGATCAGGATCGTCATGATCATGGCTTTCGGGATGCGGCGCGTCGGGTCCTTGACCTCCTCGGCGACGCTGCCGCATGCCTCGAACCCGTAGAAGAGGAACAACCCGGACAGCGAAGCCCCGAGGAACGTGATCAGGTACGCCTGATCCCCGCCTGCACCGAGGGGGTCGAAGAACACCGAGAACGGCTGCTTGCGGTCGAATATCAGCAGGTACAGGCCCAGCGCTATGACGCCGGCAAGCTCGGCCCCAAGCCCGATCTTCGCCACCCGCGCGAGCATGTGCGTGCCGGAGAAGTTGAATGCCAGCGCGAGCAACAGCAGCGCGACAGCGGTGATCAGGCCGACGAGGGGCGTGGCCTCGAGCCCGAACAGCGCGGCGACGAACCCGCCACCGAACTCGGCTACTGCTGTCACGGTGACGATGACCGCCCACAGGTACACCCACGAGACGATCCAGGCGTATCGACGGCCCCATAGCCGCCTGCACCACTGGTAGATGCCGCCTGCCAACGGGTACTGCGACACGACCTCGCCGAAGACCAGGGCCACCAGCATCTGGCCGCATCCCACGATCACGATCCACCAGATCGCGGGCGGCCCACCCAGCGACAAGCTGTACGCGAATAGCGAGTACACCCCGACCAGCGGCGAGAGGTAGGTGAACCCGAGAGCGAGATTGGACCACAGGCTCATCGAGCGGTGGAAGTCGCCTCCGTAGCCCAGGGCGGCAAGGTGCGCCTCGTCGGCGGCGAGCGGAGTGCTGGGCGGACCTGGTGCGGTCATGACGAGTCCTCTCGCGGGCACGTGATGGTGCCGAACACAGGATTAGAGGGTGATCACACACTACCGCTCGTGACGTTCAAAGACCTCGACCACGGGATCCAGTGGTTGTTGTGAGTGACCTGGCGTCCCGCCCTACTCCAACGGGCGTCAAGCTAACGTCTAAACATGGACAGGGAGGCGATGCGCGGGCTCGTCTCGCTGGCGCCGGTCGGCCGCCTCGCGACGGTTCGCAGCGACGGACGCCCGCATGTCGTGCCCATCTGTTTCGTAGTCACGGACGACGTTGTCTACTCTGCCGTCGACGACAAGCCCAAGCGACACCGACATCTTCAGCGAGTCAGCAACGTGATGGCCACCGAGACTGCAAGCCTCCTGGTCGACGAGTACGACGACGACTGGTCCCGACTCTGGTGGGTTCGACTCGATGGCCGGGCCCGTCTCGTCGACATCACAGCCGAGGCGGAGCGGGCGATCGGTTTGTTGAGCGACAAGTACCCTCAGTACCGCGACCAGCCACCGTCAGGCCCCGTCCTCGCCCTTGACGTCGAACGGTGGGTGGGATGGTCGGCGACGAACTATGAACGATGACCCAACTCGATACGGCCCCGGTGGCTGAACCATGGCCGGATCGGCAAGGATCTTGTTGTGAGGACGTGGCGCGACCCCGAAGTGATCAAACGGTTGTTGACGACACCGGCGGCCTGGGCCGTCGTCGGCTTGTCCGCTAACACCAGGCGCACCGCGTACAGCATCGGCCGGTATCTGCGCGACCAGCTCGGCATGAGCATCATCCCCGTCAATCTTCGCGGCGAGGACGCCCTGGGGGAGCGGGGATATCGCCGGCTCGCTGACATCCCCGGCTCGGTCCAGGTCGTGGACTGCTTCGTGAACAGCCAGCGGGTGGGCGCGGTCGTCGACCAGGCCATCGCCGAGAAGGATCGATTGGGCATCGAGGCCGTGTGGCTTCAGCTCGGTGTGATCGACGAAGCCGCCGCCGAACGCGCTCGCGCAGTCGGCCTGGATGTCGTCATGAACACCTGCCCCGCCATGGAAGCTCCTGACGTGGCCGCGAACTGACGTTCCACCCTTCCGTGGGATCGTGGCATCCGCCGAGCCTGGGCGGTTCGCATCGATGATGCAGAGCGCATTCGGAAGCTGCCTACCGGCTTGTGAGCGACCGCGGCAGACCGAACCATGGGAGCACGCTGTTGTCGAAGCGGGTGAAGGCGCAGATCCGGTCGCCGGTGAGGGTGAGGACGAACAGGCCGGTTCCATGGCGGATCCCGGTGGAGGCGCGAAGGTAGACCCCGAATGCCGGCTGGCCGTTGGCTCGCGTCGGCACGAGGTAGACCCTTCGGCCTGAGCCGAAGATGCTGGCGAAGAGGCGGGCCACGATGTCGCGGCCCTGGTATTCGAGGGGAATCGGCGGCATGGAGAGGAAGACATCGTCGGTGAGCAAGCCGACCAGCGCGTCGACATCGCCGGACTCGTAGGCGCGAACGAATTTCGCCATGAGCGCCTGTTCGGAGGGTGAGTCGGGCGCTGGAGCCGGTTCGCGCTCGTCGGTCGGCGGCAGGCGGCGCTGGAGGTTGGCGCGGGCCCGTTTGAGGGCGCTGTTGACCGATTCGACGGTCGAGTCCAGCATGTCGGACACCTCG
>DATDKQ010000289.1:0-16715 GCA_036519915.1 Solirubrobacterales bacterium
GTCGAGGAGTACACCGAGCAAATCGCCGCCCTCGAAGCCGCCGGGCTGTCGGAGTAGTGCTTTGGACGAAAAGCGGCTATCTGGGTGCCGACTGGCGCACCAACTGGCGCACCGCTGGCGCACACCGCATAGGCAAGCCAACCAGGTCTAGATGTGGTACATCCCGGCGCCGGCCCCCTCGGCCTCGCGCCGGGCGATATCGCCGATCGTGGTGGAGCGGAAGGTGGTGCGCAGCGCCTCCACCCCTTCCTCCCAGATGCCGCCGGCCTCCTTGGCCTCCTGGCCTACGACGCCGTCGAGCGCCTGGACCACCTCGAGGACGGTGATCTGGTCCGCGGGGCGGGCAAGCGTGTAGCCGCCCTTGGCTCCGCGGTGGCTGACGAGGATTCCGGCGCGGCGTAGCGTCGAAAAGAGCTGCTCCAGGAACTGCACCGGGATGCCGCGGCGCTCGGCGACCTGGCCGATAGGCATCGGGCTGTCGCCGGCCCGCGCCAATTCGGCCAGCGCGACCACCGCGTAACGTGACTTCGAGGTGACAGAGATCACGACAACTCTTTTACCGGGCCGGGCGGCTGCGCGATGAATCGACGCAACCGTGCCCTGCTCCGGACCATCGCGCCCTTGCTGCTGATGGGCGTGATCTTCTACTTCTCGGCGCAGTCGTCATCCGGCGATCATCCGTGGTGGGACGTGATCGTCCGCAAGCTCGGCCACGTCACCGGGTACGCGCTGCTCACCACACTCTGGTGGTGGGCCCTCCGCGGGGTCGCCGGCAGGCCTCTGCTGATCGCGGTCTGCATCGCCTTTGTGTACGCGTGCACGGACGAGCTCCATCAGACCTTCGTCAGCGGGAGGACGGGCACGCCCGTCGACGTCGCCATCGACTCGATCGGGATCGCGATCGCGGCCTTGCTGATCAATCTGCGTCGAAAAATGTCCGAGCCTCGGACAGAAGTCGACGCAGAAGGACTCGGCCTTAGATCCAGCCCTGCTCGGTCGCCATGAGGACCGCCTGAGCGCGGTCCAGGGCGCCGAGCTTGCCGTAGACGTTGTGCAGGTGGCTGCGAACCGTGCTCGCGGACAGATCGAGCTCCGCGGCGATCTGCTTGTAGACCTTGCCCTCGGCGAGGCGCCGGAGGACATCCAGCTCCCGTGAGGAGAGCGGACACGGGCCGGTCGCACGGCGACGTGACCCCTTGCCCTGGGGAAGCTCGTAGAGGACCATCCGCACCGCCGGCTCGTCGAGACCGCAGCGCTCGGCGGACTCGACCAGGTCCTGAGTCGAGACAGGGCAGTCCTCGAGATGGGCGGCGACCATGTCGGCGAAGCGGAGCACCGCGGCCACGCCCTCGGCCTGGTTCGTGTGGTGGCGCTCGATGGCCTCGGCGATGCGCGCGTGAAGGCCCCAGCGCCGGGTGAGCACGCCGCCGACCAGGGCGTGATCGATGCCAAGCTCGCGACGCTCTCGGGCGATCCGCTCGTCCGGGGTCGCGCCGCGGCGGTCGAAGCGCTCGGCGTAGCCTGGATGAAGGCGTGCCAGCACCGGCCTGCCGATGTCGTGGAGGATCGCGGCGAGGGCGACCTCGTCACGGTCCCCGATCCCGCTGAGCTCGGCGATCCGGTCGGCGGCCCGCTGCACGTCGAGGGCATGCAGGCGGAAGCGGTCGGGGGCAAGCGCGAGCCGGCCGTCGCCGTTGAAGATGTCGTACGCGGGGGCCGAGCGCAGAATCGCCTCAACCGCACCGGGGCCGAGGCGCTCGACCCCGTCGGCGACACTGCGAATGCGCCCACCGCCCTGCAGCTGGCCGGCGGCGCGGACGATCGCGCAAGTGAGGCCGACGTCGGACTCGACCACGCTCGCGACCTCGTGCGGGGGCGCCCCGCGATTCACCTGCTCGAGTGCCTGATCGCGGCCCTCCTGGAGAGCCGGCTGGCGCTCGGCCTCGTCGAAGGCCGCCGCTAGGACGCGTCCGCGGCCCTCACCTCGAGTGCCGTTCTGGACGCCATGTGTGGTCGTGGCCGTCGTTGCCATGGAAGTCTCATCGGCACTGCCTGGCCGATTGTTTAGCCCATGTGTTGATTACGAACGGTTTCCGTCTGCGGCCTCCGTAGAAAGCCGCTCGACAGCCCGCTCAATCCGCTCGACTGAGCGCTCCTTTCCTAATACTGCAAGCGATTCGAAGATCCCGGGGGATACCGACGTCCCCGTGATCGCGACCCGGATCGGCTGATAAAGCTTTCCCGGCTTCACGTCGTGCTCGGCGAGGATCCGCCCGAGGGCGGTTTCGAGCTCCTCAGGCTCAAATGAGCTGGTTCCGCGCAGCGCCTCGAGCGCCTCGGTGAGCAGCGGCAGCGCCCCGTCCTTCATCACCTTCCGCCACGCCTTCTCGTCGGTCTGGGGCTCGTCGAAGAGGAACCCGATCAGCGGCCAGACCTCCGCCAGGGTCTGCGCCTTCTCCTGCGCGATCGCGCAGGCAGCGCGCAGGCGCTCGTCCGGCTCCCGGCCACGGTAACGGGCGACCGCCTCGGTGTACCCGTCGAGGTCCATCTCCCGCATGTAGCGGCCGTTCAGCCAGCGGAGCTTCTGCTCGTCGAAGATCGCGCTCGAGCGGGTCACACCGGAGAGATCGAAGCGCTCGACCAGCTCCTCGGTGCTCAGGATGGTGGTGTCGTCCTGAGTGCCCCAGCCGAGCAGGGCGAGATAGTTCCGCACCGCGGCCGGCAGGTAGCCCGTGTCGCGGAGCTCCTGCACGCTGGCGGCGCCGTGGCGCTTCGAGAGCTTCTTCCCGTCCGGCCCGTGCAGCAGCGCCAGGTGCGCGTAGCGCGGCGGCGCAACGTCGAGCGCCTCCATCACCAGCAGCTGCTTCGGGGTGTTGGAGAGATGGTCGTCACCGCGGATCACATGGGTGATGCCCATGTCGGAGTCGTCGACGGCGACCGCGAAGTTGTAGAGGACCGAGCCGTCCGCCCGGGCGATCACGAAGTCGTCCTGAGCCTCGTTCGGGAAGCGCACCTCACCTCGGATCTCATCGGCGACGACGGTGTCGCCGTCATCCGCCACGTGCAGGCGGACGGCCGCGTTCGCATCATCGGACGCCTGGCCGCGATAGCCGCGGTTGCCGTGCTCCTCCTTCCAGGCCGCGACATCGTCCCCGGTCGCCGGATCGCGATAGGCCGCGCCCGAATCGAGCAGGCGCTCAAGCGCTTCGCGGTGGCGATCAGCAAGCTCGTACTGGCTCACCGGGCCCTCGTCCCAATCGAGCTCGAGCCATCGCAGGGCGTCGAGGATCTGCTCGACGTTCTCTGGCGTCGAGCGCTGGCGGTCGGTGTCCTCGATCCGCAGGATGAGCACCCCCCCACGCCCCCGCGCGAAGAGCCAGTTGTACAGTGCCGTCCTCGCCCCCCCGATGTGCAGGGCGCCCGTCGGCGACGGGGCGAAGCGGACGCGGACCTGTGCTGATGGATCTGAGCTCACCATGCTGATCGGCGCCCATGTTTCCACAGGGGGTGGTCTCCCCAAGGCCATCGAGCGTGCCGAGGATCTCCGCTGCGAATCGATCCAGATCTTCAACCAGAGCCCCCGGATGTGGAGGCCCACCCGCTACTCGGACGACGACTTCGCCGCGTTCCGGGAGGCGATCGCCGCCTCGGAGGTCGCGGTCGTCGCAATCCATGCGATCTACCTGATCAACCCGGCGACCAAGGACCGGGAGATGCGCAAGAAGTCCCTCAACTCCCTAACCCACGCGCTACGCGTCGGGGACGGCATCGGAGCCATGGGAGTCGTCGTCCATCCGGGAGCACTGAAGGACGACACCCGCACGAACGCCCGGAAGCGCGCGGTGAAACTGATCAAGGAGGCGCTGGCCGAGACGGAGCACTGCCCGATCCTCTACGAGAACACGGCCGGGTCCCCTCAGCTCCTCGGCCGTGACTTCGACGAGACGGCCGAGTTGATCGACAAGACGGGCGGGCCGAAGCGCCTCGGCCTCTGCATCGATTCCTGCCATCTGTGGGCGAGCGGCTACGACGTGGGCACCCCCGAGGGCATGAAGGACCTGGTCGACGAGATCGACGCCAAGGTCGGCCTCGGTCAGCTCAAGCTCCTCCACGTCAACGACTCGCGCGACGGGCGAGGCTCGAACCGTGACCGCCACGCTCCGATCCCCAACGGCGAAATCGGCCGCAGCGGCATGCGCGCTTTTCTCGGTGAGCCGCGCCTGCAGGGACTTCCGGCCGTGCTGGAGGGCCCGGGAGTCGACGGCAAGGCGCCTGTTCGCAAAGACATCCAGATCGTCAGGCGCCTGCACCGCGAGGCGGTCCGGAACCGCGGCTGATGCTCCTCGACCGCCGGACCCTGGACGGAATCGCGGCCGGCGAGATCGACCTTGCCTTCCGGCGCTGGAAGCGCCCGACCGTCAGGACCGGGGGCACCCTGCGCACCAGCGCTGGACTGCTCGGCATCGACGCAGTCGAACCCATCGCCCAGCGGGAGATCGACCGGAAGCAGGCCCGCCGCGCCGGGTTCTCCAGCCGGCGGGAGGTGATCGAGAGCCTCCGTCCGGAGGGCCGCCTCTTCCGGATCCGGTTACACCGCATTGGCGACGACCCCCGGGTGGGGCTCCGCCAGCGCCGGACGATCACACGTCCCGAGCGCGCCGACCTCGACGCTCGGCTCGCACGCATGGACAGCGCTCGGGGTGAGCCATGGACGCACCGGGTCCTAGAGCTGATCCGTGATCGCCCGGAGACGCTCGCCGCAGACCTCGCGGCGTCGCTGGGGATGGAGAAGGCGCCGTTCAAGCGGGACGTACGCAAGCTCAAGGAACTCGGACTGACGGAGAGCCTCCCGGTGGGTTACCGGTTGTCGCCCCGCGGCAGGACCTATCTGGGCGGATAGGGTTGACCAGGTGAGCCCCGTAGCGGCAATCGCGGTTGGCGCTGCCATCGGTCTCGTCATCGGCATCCTCGTCAGCGTGGTCACCGACATCCCCCTGGCGCCCGAGGGCGGGCTTCTCCTGGGCGGCCTTGCCGGCTGGCTATCCCACCGCCGTCACGGCTCCCAGCTGTAGAGGTAGTAGAGCCCGTAGGGGTTGCGCGCGATCTCCCTGGCGTACCGCGTGACCGCCTGCACGTAGAGGCCGGACGGGTTGTAGGCGCGCAGCGCCGGCCCGTACCG
The DNA here is from genome assembly GCA_036519915.1 of Solirubrobacterales bacterium. GTDB lineage: Bacteria > Actinomycetota > Thermoleophilia > Solirubrobacterales > 70-9 > DASUPK01. Next base: position 5,180 of record DATDKQ010000289.1, read on the forward strand.
CTCCGGAGCTCCGTTGGCGCGCAGTAGGCGGGCTGCGGCGAGGATCGCGTCGTGGGGATCGCGGATGTCCCCGCCGTGCCCGTAGATCTCCCAGGTCGAGGGGATGAACTGCATCGGGCCCTGCGCGCCGGCCACGCTGTTGCTGACCACGCGTCCGAACTTGGTCTCGACCAGGTGGATCGCCGCGAGGTAGTTCGCACCGATCCCAAAGCGGCGCTCGGCCTCGTCGTAGAACGCGACGAGGTCGGCGAGGGGCGGCCGCTGGCCGAGCTTGAGCTTCTTGTGCTTGGAGCCCGCGGACAGCCGCAGCAGGGAGCGCCGCGCGGCATAGAGACGCGTGATCTCGCCCCGCAGCGAGCCGCCCAGCAGCGGGATCACGCGCGAGGCGAGATTCGGGTGATCTCCAAGCCGGGCGACCTGATCCTGGAGCTCGGCCGACTCGTCCACGACGTCTGCGGGGGGCGGGCCCGCCGGTGGGTCGCCGGCGGAACGCCAGTTGTCGATCGCCTGCCGGAGGGCCGCATCGTTCTGCTTGAGCTGATCGGCCACCTGCTGTGGCGCGGCGGCGGACGCCCCGCCGCAGCCGATCAGCGCGATTCCTGCAGCCGTCCCGGCCACCCAGATTGCGACCAGCTTGCGAAGGGTCCCGCGCATTCACTGCACTGATAGCGAGAACGGGCCTACGATGCGTCGACTTCCCCGGAGGTGAGATGAGCGCAAGCGATGGGCTGTGGCTGCGGATGACTCGCGTCCTGCCAGCCTCGCGCGCAGCGGTCTGGAGGGCGATGACGGATCCCGACGAGCTCGCTCTGTGGTGGGGGCCGCAGGGGTTCACAGTCCCGAGCGTTGAGTTCGAACCGAGGGTCGGGGCGAGCTATCGAATCGCGATGCAGCCGCCCGAGGGCGAGACCTTCCACCTCGAAGGCGAGGTCCGCGAGGTCGATCTGCACCACCAACTCGCCTACACGTTCCGCTGGGATCCCGCCGATCCCGATGACCGAGAAACGGTGGTCACGCTCACTCTCCGCGACGACGGGGACAGGACCGGTGTCGAGCTCACCCAGGGTGAGTTCGCCACGGAGGGGCGGCTGAGCCTGCACGATGGCGGGTGGAGCGACAGCTTCGAGAAGCTCGAGGAGCTGCTCGACTGACTGCTCAGCTCAGCGCGTTGCGCAGGTCGAACGCCCGGATCGAGTCCGGATGCTCGTCAGGTGCATCGAAGAAGCGCCGGTTGACGCACTCGTAGGCCGGCCCGTCTCCCTCGTAGGCGCGCTCGACGCTGAACTGGCAGTGCGGCAGCGGATCGCCGGTCATCTTGATCCCACCGAAGCCCTCCCGGGTCCGCTCGGCCAGCAGGAACATGTCGAAGTCGATCTCGGCGCTGAAGACCTTGTTCATGCAGCCCATGTAGCGACCCCCGGTGCGGGCGTCCTCGTAGGTGTAGAGGAACTTGCACCCCATCTCCAGGCAGCCCGCGGGGTTCACGAGCTTGTCGCAGAACGAGCCGCACTGGCGGCACTCGCCGGCGGCGCTGCGCTGTTGCTGGGTCTGCCCTGACACTAGGCGTCAAAGTCTAGGACCCGTCAGCGGACGGATGGAAAAGTTCCGAGGCCCCCAGCCCTTGCGCAAACGGGGGGCGATCTGCTAGCGAGCGGCCGCCCCGACGGCCAGGTAGGCAGAGATCTCCTCGGCCGGAAGGGGCGGTGAGTAGTGGAAGCCCTGGCCGTTCAGGCAGCCGATCTCACCGAGCACGGTGGCCTGCCGCTTCGATTCGATCCCCTCCGCGATCACCTCGATCTCCAGGCTGTGGGAGAGGTCGACGATGGCTCGCGCGATCCGGGCCTGCGCATCCGAGCCGTCGACGCCGTCAACGAACGGCTTCGCGATCTTCAGCCAGTCGAACGGGAAGCGCTTCAGGTATTGCAGCGACGAGTACCCGGTGCCGAAGTCGTCGACCGCGAGCTGCACCCCCAGCTTCTTGAGCGCGTCGAGCCGTTCCGTATTGCTGCTGCTGACCTCCATCAGGACCGACTCGGTGATCTCCAGGGTGAGGCGGCCGGGCTCCAGTCCGGTGGCCTCGAGGATCTCGGCGACCTCCCGCACCAGGCTTGCCTGCCGCAACTGCGTGCCCGAGATGTTGACGTTCAAGCCGAGCTTGCCGTGGGCGTCCTCCCACTCGACTACCCGCCGGCAGGCCTCCCAGAGCACCCAGCGGCCGAGGGCATGGATCTGCCCGCTCTCCTCGGCGATCGGGATGAACCGGTCGGGAAGGATGAGTCCCTGCGAGGGGTGCATCCAGCGAATCAGCGCCTCCACACCGATCACCGTCGCCGACTCCATCTCGACGACGGGCTGAAAATGGAGGACGAACTGGTCACGATCGGCCGCCCCCTTCAGATCCAGCTCGAGCTCGAGACGTTGCGCGAGCGCCTCGTGCATGTGGCGCTGGAAGATCTCGTAGCGGCCCTTGCCCTGGCCCTTCGCCTCGTACATCGCCAGGTCGGCGTTGCGAAGCAGATCATCGGGCTCCCCCAGTCCAACCGCGATCCCGATGCTCCCGCTGATGAACACCTCACGGCCCTCGACCTCGATCACCCGCTCTAGTCCGTCGAGGGCGAGGCGCGCCATCCGCGCGAGCTCAATCGGCTGGCGGACGTCCTCGACGAGGATCGCGAACTCGTCCCCGCCGAACCTCGCGACGGTGTCCGTCGGTCCCACTACCGAGGCGAGCCTCTGCCCAACGATGATCAGCAGCTGGTCGCCGGCTGCATGCCCGAGGCTGTCGTTCACCGTCTTGAAGCCGTCCAGATCGGCGAAGAGGACACCCACGGCGTCGCCCGCGGCGGCGGCGCGGGTCCGAGCCTGCGCGAGGCGGTCGACGAACAGGGCGCGGTTCGCGAGGCCGGTGAGCGGGTCGTGGAAGGCCTGGTGCGCCGTCTCCTCGGCCGCCTTCGCGTCGTTCAGCGCGAGGCCGGCGTGCTCCGCGAAGGCGAGCACGGCGTCGCGCTCGATCTCGCTGTATCGCCGGCCCCCACGGCGTGTCCCAAGTGAGAGTGCGCCGACCAGTTCGCCGCGCTGGTAGACGGGGGCCGAGATCACGGCTTGAAGGCCACCCCCCACGACATCCGGTATCCGGCGGGGATCCGCGCCGTAGTCCTCGACCACGATCGGCCGCCGCTCGGTCACCGCGTGACCAGCGATGCCAACCTCGATCGGAGTCCGGCGTATCTGATCCATCAGCTCCGGCGGATAGCCCACCGACGCCACGACCTCGAGGACGGTCGGATCCTCCGGGTCGATCAGGCTCAGGTCGACCAGTTCGTCGCCGAGAAGCTCGCTGGCGCCGGTGACGATCGCGTCGAGCACGTCCTCGATGTCGGCGCGGCTGGCAATCGAGCGCTGCAGCAAGGTGAGCCGCTCGAGCAGGGTCTGGCGCTCCCGAAGCTCCCCGATCAGCCGGATGCTCCGCAGCGCGAGGGCGAGGACACGGCCCATCCCGCGGAGCAGATCCAGCTCCTCCTTGCTGAAGTCCCGGCCCCCGGTCCGCGCGACCAGGAGGGTGCCCTCCTCGCCGACCAGAGAGCAGATCCCGGTGCAGACCCCGAGGTCCCCGAGCTCGCGCTCGAATCGGAGATCGCCGGAGGCCTCGACCAGGTCGGCGACCGGCTCGGAGCCCGGCGTGAAGCCGACTGAAGCCGCGACCTTCCCCTCGCGGATCAGGACGGCGACCTCGGTCCCGATCGCTGCGGCGGCGCGCTCGACGCAGCCCTGGAGGGCGTCTTCCTCGTCGTTGAACGAGGAAACGACCGAGAGAAACTCGGCCAGCTGCCGCGTCGTCCAGCTCTCGGCCTGGAAGGTCTCCGGGCCGTCGACAAGACGCCTTTGCTGAGTTCCTCTCCCCATGGGAACCCCGCCCGGACGGAGCCCCGCGATTCTACGCTGCCCGGGCCGCCGTACCGAGCAGTGCGTCGATCTCGGCGTCGAGGCCGGCCGAGCGGCTAACGCGGTACTCGCGCCCGAATTGCAGCTCGCGGATCCCCTGGCGCGTCTTCATCACCAGGAGTACCTCCGAGTCGCCGGGGAAGTGGGAGAGGATGGTCTTCAGCTCCTCGATCACCGAGACGCCGAACCCGGAGGCATCGAGGTGCAGCCGCAGCGGGCCGCTGTCCCGCTCCCTCGCCGCCCTCGCCTTGAAGACCTCGTCCTCCGTCGGCTCGAAGAGCTCGACCTCCTGAGCGACCAGCTTGGTGTCGCCGCGTCCCTTGTGGTCGAGGCGGCCACGCACGATCACGATCGCATCGGCGGCGAGGAATTCCTGGGAGGCCTCGTACGCCTTACCCATGACCAGCATCTCGACCTGACCCTCGACGTCGTCGAGGGTCGCGAACGACATCAGGGAACCGTTCTTCGACTTGTGCCGCTTGAACTCGGTGATGATCCCGCCGACCGTCACCCAGGAGGCGTCGGGCTTGTCAGCGAGGGTGGAGAGCGGGCAGTCCACCCGCGGCCGGAGCGCCTCCTTGACCTCGGCGAGCGGATGCGAGGAGAGGAAGGTGCCGAGCGTCTCCTTCTCGAGCCGCAGAAGCTCGCGCTGGTCGAACTCCTCTGCCCTGATCGGCGCGTGGTGGTGCCGCGAGGGACCGGACTCCTCCGCCCCGCCCCCCAGATCGAAGATCGAGGACTGTCCGAGGCGGGAGTCCTCCTGGGCCTTCTGGCCGAAGGCGATGGCGGCCGGCAGTGCCTCCAGCAGGCCCTTCCGTGAGGCGTCGGTCGAGTCGAATGCTCCGCACTTGACAAGACACTCGACTGCTCGCTTGTTCACGGCCCGACTATCCACCCGCTCGCAGAAGTCCCACAACGAGGGGAAGTTGCCGTCCTTCGAACGTGCGTCGAGGATCGCCTGGACCGCGATGTGACCGACGTTCTTAACCGCGTCGAGGCCGAAGCGGATCCTGTTGCCCGAGACCACGAAGCCGTGGTCCGAGGTGTTGACGTCGGGGGGAAGAACCTCGATCCCCATCTCCGCGCAGCGATTGACGAAGAAGGGGACCTTGTCCTTGGTCGACATCACCGTCGAGATCAGCGCCGCCATGTACTCGGCCGGATAGTTCGCCCGGAGCCAGGCGGTCCGGTAGGAGATCAGCGCGTAGCAGGCGGCGTGGGAGCGATTGAACGAGTAGTCCGCGGCGGCCTCCATCAGTGACCAGAGGTCCTTCGCCACCTTGCGGTCGGTGTTCGAGGCCGCCATGCCCTCGATGAACTTCTCCTTCATGGTCGCCATCAGATCGCGCTTCTTCTTGCCCACCGCCTTGCGTAGGTCGTCCGCCTCGGCGGGGCTGAACCCGGCCATCTGCTTGGCGATCTCCATCAGCTGCTCCTGGTAGATCACGCAGCCGTAGGTGGTCTCGCTGATCGGGCGCAGTCGGGAATCCGGATAGCGGATGGCGTCTGGATCCCGCTTGCCGCGCGCATAGTCGGGGATGTAGCGCATCGCTCCGGGGCGGTAGAGGGCGTTGAGCGCGACCAGGTCCTGGAACTCGGTCGGTTTCACGGTCTTGAGCGCGTCCTGCATGCCCTCTGACTCGAACTGGAAGACGCCGATCGACTCTCCCCTACGGAGCATCTCGTAGGTCTTGGGATCGTCGAGCGGGATGTCCTTGATGTCGATCTTCTCGCCGCGGGAGCGCTCGATGATCGCGACGGCGTCCTCGATCACGTCCAGGTTGCGCAGCCCCAGGAAGTCCATCTTCAGCAGCCCGATCTCCTCGATCGGACCCATCGAGTACTGCGTCACCGTCTTGTAGGCGCGCTCCGTCTTCCCGTTCGCGGCGCCATTGCCGTTCCCATTCCCATTGCCGTTCCCCGCGCCGCGGTCCTCGGCGAGCTGCAGCGGCACGATCTCCTGCAGCGGCCGGTCGGCGATCACGACGGCGGCAGCGTGGATCGAGTTATTGCGGACGATGCCCTCGAGACCCTGGGCGGTCTCGAGGATCTTGCGGGCGTCGGGGTCCGAGTCGTAGGTGCGCTTCAGCTCCTCACCGGGCTTCAAGCACTCCTCGAAGCTCGGGCTCCGGCCGAAGATCGGCTCGGGGATCTGCTTGGCCAGGCGGTCGCCGCTCGCGTAGTCGTAGCCGAGGACCCGCGCCGCGTCACGGATGGCGGCTCGCGGTGCCATCGTGCCGAAGGTGATGATCTGCGCCACGCACTCGCGGCCGTACTTGTCGGCGACGTAGCGGATCACCCGCTCCCGGCCGCGGACCGAGAAGTCGATGTCGATGTCTGGCATGGACTTCCGGCCGGGGTTGAGGAAGCGCTCGAAGAGCAGGCCGTTGGCGAGCGGGTCGAGGTCGGTGATCTCCAGCGCATAGGCGACGATCGAGCCGGCGGCAGAGCCGCGGCCCGGCCCGACCGCGATTCCGTTCTCCTTCGCGTACTTGACGAAGTCCCAGACGATCAGGAAGTAGGACTCGAACCCCATCTCGTCGATCACCCCGAGCTCGAAGGCAAGGCGCTCGCGAGCGTCCGCGGGAATCGGGTCCCCGTAGCGGCTGCGCAGGCCCTCGGTCGCGAGCTCGCGCAGCATCTCCCCCGGGTCCACCCCCTCCGGCGTCGGGAACCGCGGCAGGAGCAGCTGGCCGAGCTTGATCTCGACGTCGCAGCGCTCGGCGATCTCGAGCGTGGTCGCGACGGCCCCGGGCATCTCCGAGAAGGACTCCGCCATCTCGTCTGAGCTCTTCAAATAGAACTCGTTGGTGTCGAAGCGAAGCTTCGGCTGCTCGATCGTCGACTTGGTCTGGACGCAGAGCAGCGCCGCGTGTGAGTCGTAGTCCTCGCGGCGGAGATAGTGGACATCCGCGGTCGCCACCAGTGGCCGCCCGAGCTCCTTCGCGGTGCGGACGATCCCCTCGTTCGCCTTCTCCTGCTCGGCGATTCCGTTGCGCTGCACCTCGAAGTAGACCTGGTCGGGACCGAAGGCCTGGACCAGGTCGTCGATGTGCGTGCGGGCGTCGGCCGGTCGGTCCTCCACCAGACGGCGGCAGAAACGGGACTGCAGGCAGCCGGTGAGCGCGATCACTCCCTCCGAGTGGGCTGAGAGGAGCTCCATGTCGACATTGGCCTTGCCGCGTGAGAAGCCCTCGAGGAACCCGGCGGAGCTGAGCTTGACCAGGTTGCGGAAGCCGGCGTCGTTCGATGCCAGCAAGGTGAGGTGGTTGCGCTCGTAGCGCGGCTGGGTCGGCGTCAGGTTGCGGTCGTCGACCAGGTAGGCCTCGAGACCGATGATCGGCTTTACCCCGGCGGCCACGCAGGCCTTGTAGTGCTCGACCGAGCCGTTCATCACCCCGTGGTCGGTGAGGCCGAGCGCGGCCATCTCGAGCTCGGCGGCGCGCGCGGCCAGCGCGTCGATCTTGCATGCACCGTCGAGCAGCGAGTACTCGCTGTGGACGTGCAGGTGGACCGCTCCAGCGCTCACCTTTTGATCTTGTACTTAGCCCCGGACAGACGCACGGACGCGTGCCACGGCCGAGGAGAAACTTCGCGCTAGGCCCGGACGAATTCGTTTCGTGGCGCTTTGCCCACCCCCGTAGGTGGGCAAGGCGCCAACGCCCGCGCGATCGATAGCTTGAGAGCGTGATCTGGCTCCTGAGGCACGGCGACGCCGAGGACGGCTCGGGCAAACCTGACGCCGAGCGCGGGCTGACGGAGAAGGGTGAGCGCCAATCCCGGAACGCCGGGAAGGCGCTGAAGGAGCTCGGTGTGGTGCTCGATGTCTGCCTGGCCTCGCCCAAGGTGCGTGCTCGGCAGACGGCCGAACTCGCCTGCGAGGCACTCGGCACCCCGATCGAGGAGGACGACCGCCTCGCGGGCGGCGACTTCGACCCGCTCGAGATGGTGGCCGGCCGCGGCGAAGTGATGCTGGTCGGGCACGAGCCCGACTTCTCCTCCGCGATCGCCCTGGTCACCGGGTCTCGCGTGAGGATGAAGAAGGGCGGGATCGCGGCGATCGACGACCACCTGCTCCACGTGCTGATGCGGCCGAAGGACCTAAAGGCGATCGCGGGCGGTTAGTCGGGATGTCCGACCCCGTGTTCTTTCCCTCGCCAGATGAGATGCGCGACTGGCTGGCCGCCAATCACGAGAGCGCCGAGAAGCTCTGGGTGGGGCTCTACAAGAAGGGGGGGAGCAAGAGCGGCATCACGATGCAGGGAGCTATTGATCAGGCGCTCTGCTTCGGCTGGATCGACACCAAGGGCATGCGGATCGATGACGACCGCTGGATGGTCCGCTTCGTCCCCAGGCGCCCGAAGAGCAATTGGTCGGATCGGAACATCGCGCGGGTAAGCGAGCTGATCGCCGAGGGCGTGATGCACGATTCCGGCCGGCGCGCGTTCGAGCGCCGCGGCGATTAGCTAGGCGCAGGCCCAGGCGCTTGGACCGGAGTCGCGCCAGATCTCGGCGGCGATCCCGTCCTGCTCGGCCTTGGGGGCGTCCTGCGGGGCGCCCTGGCCGCCATAGGCCCGCCAGGTCGACGGGAGGATCTGGTACGCGCCGCCGGCCCCGCTCGAGGAGTTCAGGGCGTGGTAGTTGCCGCCCGACTCGCACATGACGATGTAGGTGGGGATCGAGTAGGGACCGCCCAGATAGGCGGGCGTCCCGGAAGAGGCCGCTTGCTGCTCGGCGAGCTGCTGCTCGAGCTGGGCGACCTGGCCCTTGGCGGTGGAGAGCGACGCCTCGGTCTGTGCGCGCGCCGCAGTCACCGCGGCAGCGGCCGCGTTTGCCGCGCGCTCACTCGCCTCCAGGCTGGCGCGCGCGGCGCTCAGCTGCTGGGCCTCCTCGTCAACCTGCTGCTTCAGGTCGGCGACCTGGTGCACGTGGGCGGCGACCTGGTCGCGGAGCGAGGCCACCTGCCCCGCGACGCGCCTGTCCGCGTTGTGGAGTGCATCCAGATAGGCAGAGCGGGTGGCGAGGTCGTCGTAGCCGTTGGAGTTGAGTAGCACCGTGAGCTCGTCGGGCGTGTCGCTCTCGTAGATCGAGACCAGACGGTCCTCGAGCTGTTTGACGGCGACGGCGTACTCGGCGCGGAGCCGGTCGAGCTTGCGCTCGGCGGCCTCGAGCTCGCTCGCCAGTTCGCGCGAGCGCGTCTCCGCCTGGTCGACCTGGGCGGCGACCACCATCGCCTGGGCGCCCGCCTGGTGGGCCTGCTCCGTGAGGGAGACGATCCGGGCCGTCTGCGCGCTGACGCGATCCGAGAGCTGCCCTGCGTTGGAGCGGGCCGAGTCGATCTGGCCCTTCAGCGAGGAGTCCGCCGCGCCGGCGAGGTTCACGCCCAGCGCCACGAGGATGGCGGCCGCCAAGGCGATCCCCAGCGTCGCACGGCGACGCCGCGCCGCGCGCCTGAGGCTGCCTCGGGATGTCTGTGCCGCTGTCATCTCCTTTGCCTACGGGGTTAGCTGTCGGGCTCACGCGTGGAGTCGCGTTACGCCGGAGCTGCGTCGCCGGCGATTCGCCCCTGACGGCTACTCCAGCGCCGCCCTTGGGTCCCCCGCTCTCTGGAATCCCAGAGACTCGGCTCTATCGAGCCAGGAACCGTAGCGAACGCTCTCATAGGCGCCGCGGAGCCGGTCGCGCCCGGACGGCCCGGTCTCCCGGCTGCAGGAAATCATGCAGGGGGTCGGACTACGCCACCGCGCGCAGCGGAGTCCCCTCGCGGTACTCGCGGCAGACCTCTCGCAGAATGCCCAGCATCTGTTCGGCCGCCGGCGGGCGCGCCTCGGTCTCCCGCGTCACCGCCCAGACCCTGCGAACGGGCTTCTGTCCGCGCACGGGGCGCAGCGCGATGCCGGGGTGATCGCCGGCGAGCTCGGGCAGGATCGAAACGCCCAACCCGTCCGCGACGAACCCCTTGATCACCGCGTAGTCCTCGCTCTGGAAGGTGATCCGCGGCTCGAAGCCCGCCTCGCGGCAGAGGCTGATCACCTGGAAGCGGCAGGAGCTGGGCATCGCTCCGCACAGCCAGTCCTCATCGGCGAGGTCCTCGATTCGTACGGACTTCGCGGCGGCGAGCGGATGGCCGGGCGGAAGCGCCACGCGCATCGGCTCCTCGAAGATCAGCTCCGCCTCGACGTCGCGGGAGAAGTCGAGGGGGAACGCCGGGTAGTCGAAGACGACCGATAGGTCGAAGTCACCGCGCTTCAATCCGGGGAACGTGGCCTCGGGGTCGGCCTCCATGAACTCGAGCTCGACCTTGGGGAACCGCTCGCGGAAACGTGAGAGCGCCCGGGTCATCAGGGTCGCGTTCGCTGTGGAGAAGCTCGCTAGCCGCAACCGGCCGCCCTCCAGCCCGGCGATCTGAGCGAGCTCTCGCTCGGCCTCCTCGAGGCGACAGATGACCGCATCGCCGTGCTCCATCAGCGCCTCGCCGGCAGAGGTCAGCTTCGGGCCGTCGCTGGTTCGCTCGAGAAGGGGAATGCCCACCTCGCGCTCCAGGACGGCGACCTGCTGGCTGACCGCGGACTGCGAGAGGTGCAGCGACTCGGCCGCGGCGGAGAACGATCCCCGCGCGATCACCTCACGTAGAACCTTCAGTCGCCTCACATCGAGCATAAGGACAACTTATCAGCTTGAGAAGGAATCCATGTTGCGCTGATAGCTCACGTGAGGGACGATGGATTCGTTCCATCAATGAACCAGCAAAGACAGGAGCCCGTGATGGTCGATTCCGAACCGATTGAGATCAGGATGCTCGGCCTCGAGGATGGCGCGGCCGTCGCGCGGCTCGCCCAGCTCGACACCGCCGACGCTCCACCCTCCCCTCTGCTCGGCGCAATCGTCGAGGGCCGGCTGGTCGCGGCTCATTCCGTGGCGACCGGGGAATCGGTCGCAGACCCCTTCCGGCACACCGCGCAGATTCGCTCCCTGCTCGCGGAGAGGGCGCGTCAGGTCCGCGGTGGGCGCCGGCGCGGATTGCTCATCCGTCTCCGGCGAGGGCTCGGTGGCGAGATCGCCATCCGGCGCGAGCGCACTTCCGAGGCACTCCGATGAGCGGCGGCGCAACAACAGTTCGAATTCCCGCCGGCTATACGACGAAGCCGCGGCCTGGCCGATGGGCGATGTTCCTCGAGGGCATCCGGCTGCGGCGCCAGGAGCGGGCTCGTCGGGCTCAGGCGCTCCGGGCAAACGGCGCTCGGGTGCCCTATGTGCCCGGCTCGGAGCACACACACATGTTGCCGCGGGGCAGGGGCTTCTAGAAGCGCTGGAGAACGGAGGGCGCGCTCAGCCCGCTTCCTCCTCGTCGTCTCCGCGCGTCGCCAGGTAGGCGCCGATGCCGAGCGCCGTGAGGGCCACACCGGCCCCGGCGGCGATCCGCAGCTGGCGGCCGAAGCGCCAGCGGACGAACCAGACGACCAGCCTGCCGATCAGCTTGTAAATCACTCCTCGTTCTCCTCTCGAATTCGGTGGGCCAGCCGGCTCTGCATCGTGAAGAGCTCGATGAACCCGGGGCTCGCGTGCTGTGAGAACTCTCCCCCGGATTCGCCAA
>DATDKQ010000290.1:0-10983 GCA_036519915.1 Solirubrobacterales bacterium
GGTCACGCGTGCGGCTGTGGCACACCGTCACGGTCGCGTTCGCGCCGAGCAGCAACGAGAAGAGCGGCCGCCCGACCAGGTTCGAGCGCCCCACGATCACGGCCTCCTTGCCTGCCGGCTCAACTCCCGCTGAGCGGATCATTTCCATCACGCCCTGGGGCGTGGCGGCCACCAGACCGGGCTCCCCTCGGGCCAGCAGGCCCGCGCTGGTCGGGGTGAGGCCGTCGACGTCCTTGCCGGGATTGAGGGCCGCGACGACCGGATCCGGGTCGAGATGATCCGGCAGGGGAAGCTGGACGAGGATCCCGTCGACCTCGTCGTTGTCGTTGAGCTCGCCGACCAGTTCGAGCAGCTCCTCCTGGGAGATCGAGCCGTCCGGCTGGTGGTCGAACGAGCGGATGCCGACCTCCTCGGAGGCCTCGTGCTTGCGGCGCACATAGATCGCCGAGGCCGGGTCGTCTCCCACCAGCACGGTGGCGAGCCCGGGTGAGCGGCCGAGCTCGCGGGTGAGCTCCTCCACCTCGCCTCGGACGCGCTCGCGCACCGAGGCGGCGACGGCCTTGCCGTCGATTACGGTCGCCGCCACTAACTCGCCTTTCTGAGGGGGGCGTAGTCCGCCATCAGCTTGCGCTCCGCTCCGTCATTCGCAAACCGCACGACTATCACTCCGCCCGGCTCGACCGCGGTGACGACCCCTTCGCCGAAGCTGGCGTGGGTCACGTCGTCACCGGTGGCGAAGGAGAGCGATGGATCCGCCCTCGGGGCCGGAGCGCCGTTGCCGCCCAGCGACCAGCCGGTGAGCGCCTGCTCCTCGGTGCCCTCGCGCTCGACGAGCTGCTCGGGCAGCTCGGAGAGGAAGCGCGACGGGAAGCCCGTCTCGCGTCCGGCGAACATCCGGCGGCTACGGGCGTGGGTCATCCAGAGCCGCTTGCGCGCCCGCGTGATTCCGACATAGGCGAGGCGGCGCTCCTCCTCCTCGTTGCCCTCCTCGAGCGAGCGGGAGTGCGGGAAGACCCCCTCCTCGCAGCCGATGATGAAGACGGCGTCGTACTCGAGGCCCTTGGCGTTGTGCAGAGTCATCAGCGTGACCTTGGACTCGTCGCGCTTCAGGTCGTCCTGGTCGGTATAGAGCGAGATCGCCTGCAGGAACTCCTCGAGCGGCTCGAGCTCGGAGGGTCCCTCTACCTGCCGGTTGGCGTCGAATTCGGCGGCGACACCCACCAGCTCCTCGAGGTTCTCGATCCGCCCCTCGGCCTCGATCGTTCGCTCGGCCCGCAGAGCGTCGAGGTAGCCGGAACGCTCCAGCAGCGCCTTGAGGAGGTCGGCGACAGCGCCGCCCTCGAACTCTGCGCGCAGCTCCTCGATCAGCTCGGTGAACCGGGAGACGGAGCGGATCGCCGCGCCGCCCAGCCCCGGCACCGCCTCGGGCTCGAGTGCGATCTCCCAGATCGTCCGGCCGGTCGTGTTTGCGTGGTTGCGCAGGCGGCCCTGGCTGGTGTCGCCGATCCCGCGGCGGGGTGAGTTGATCACACGGGAGAAGCTCACCTCGTCGGCCGGGTTGACCATCAGCTGCAGATAGGCGATGGCGTCCTTGATCTCGGCGCGCTCGTAGAACTTCGTCCCGCCGATCACCTGGTAGGGCAGCTCGTAGCGGACCAGGATGTCTTCCAGCACCCGGCTGTGGGCGTTGGTCCGGTAGAAGACCGCGATCTCGTCGCGGCTCATCCCATGCTGGTCGATCAGCTCCTCGATCTCGCCGGCGACGAAGCGGGCCTCGGCATGCTCGTCCTCGAGTTCGACGACCTGGATCTTCTCTCCCTCGCCGAGGTCCGACCAGAGGTTCTTGCCGAGCCTGCCCGTGTTGTGCGAGATCACCGCATTGGCCGCCTCGAGAATCGTCTCCGTCGAGCGGTAGTTCTGCTCGAGCTTGACGACGTGCGCATCCTTGAAGTCGATCGTGAACTCGAGGATGTTGCGGACCTCGGCTCCGCGAAAGCTGTAGATCGACTGGTCCTCATCGCCGACGACGGTGAGATTCCCGTCCTCCCCGGCGAGCAGCTGCAGCAGCCGGTACTGGGCGTGGTTCGTGTCCTGATACTCGTCGACGAGGATCCAGCGGAAGCGCTCCTGGTAGCGGCGGCGGACGTCCTCGAACAGCTCGAGCACGTTCACGGTGCGCATCAGGAGGTCGTCGAAGTCCATCGAGTTGGCCTCGAGCATGCGGCGCTCATAGAGGCGATAGGCCTGCCCGACCATGTCTTCGAACGGCCCGTTGGCTTGCTCCTGGTAGGTCTCGCCGTCGATCAGCTGGTTCTTCGCGTCGGAGATCCGGGCTCGGACGGCACGCGGCGGATACCGCTTGGTGTCGACCTCGAGCTCCTCGAGGACCCGCTTCAGCATCCGCAGCGAGTCCGCCTCGTCGTAGATCGTGAAGCGGGACGTGTAGCCGAGCCGCTCGGCCTCCATCCGCAGGAGTCGCGCGCAGGCGGCGTGGAAGGTCATCACCCACATCCGGCGGGAGACCCCGCCGACCAGCGAGGAGACCCGCTCGCGCATCTCGTCGGCCGCCTTATTGGTGAACGTGATCGCGAGGATCTGGTTCGGGTGCGCGAGGCCGGTCGCCAGCAGCCAGGCGATCCGGTGTGTGAGGGCACGGGTCTTCCCTGAACCAGCGCCGGCGAGGATCAGCAGCGGTCCCTCGCCGAAGGTGACCGCCTCCCGCTGCGGGCCGTTGAGGTCGGCGAGAAGCCGCTCCATCTGGTCGGCGCCCGCCTCGATCGGGGCGCCCGACGCTTCCTCGACCGCCTCCTCCGAGGCGACCTTCAATTCCTCTCTACCGCGGGCCATGGGCCAAGCATAGGCCCGGCCCAAGCGGCTACCCGCCGGCTGAGCTGGGTCCCTTCTTCGGCCGGAGCTCGGCCACGTCCGCCTCGCTGATGTCCTCGCCGGTGAGGCGGGCGAGACGCTGCTCGAGCTGCGAGATCCGGGCCGAGAGCTCCTTCATAGCCTCCGCGATCGGATCCGGCAGGTGGATCCAGTCGGTGTCGGGCCCCTCGACCGGCCGGCCCTCGACCCGCACCGGATGACCCGGGTTGCCGACGACCGTGGTGTGATCGGGAACGTCTTCGATCACCACGGTGTTCGCGCCGACCTTGGCGTTTTGGCCGACCGTGACCGGACCGAGAAGCTTGGCGCCGGACCCGACGGTGACGTCGTCTTGCAGCGTCGGATGGCGCTTGCCGCGCGCGAAGCCGGTGCCGCCCAGGGTCACGCCCTGGAAGAGGGTCACGCGATCGCCGATCTCCGTCGTCTCCCCGATCACCACCCCGGAGCCGTGGTCGATGAAGAAGTCCGAGCCGATCCGGGCCGCCGGGTGGATCTCCACCCCGGTCACTGAGCGGCTCGTATAGGCGATCGTGCGGGGCACGAGCGGGACCTCGGCCTCCCAGAGGGCATGCGCCACTCGGTGCGCGAGGAGCGCCTGCACCCCGGCCCAGCCGGTGAGGATCTCGAGCGTGCCGATGCCGCGGGCCGCGGGGTCCCGCTCCCGTGCGGAGGCCACGTCCGCCGAGACCTCCTTGATCACGCGCCTGAGCGTGGCCAGACCGAGCACGCTTCGAAGCTTAGGGACGAGCGGGCGCTAGGAGGGGGCGAAAAACGGCAGCGACATGTAGCGCTCTCCGGAGTCCGGCACGATCACGACGATCCGCTTGCCCGCCATCTCCTCACGGGCGGCGAGATCGAGCGCGGCCCTGACCGCGGCACCCGCGGAGATCCCGATCAGAAGCCCCTCGCGCCTGGCAGCGGCACGAGCGGTGTCGAGCGCGTCCTCGTCGCTCACGCCGACGATCTCATCGATCACCTCGCGGTCGAGGACATCCGGAACGAAACCGGCGCCGATGCCCTGGATCTTGTGCGGCCCGGGCCGACCGCCCGAGAGCACCGAGGAGGCGGCGGGCTCGACGGCGATGACTTGGATCCCCGGGCGGCGCTCCTTGAGCACCTGGCCGACGCCCGTGATCGTCCCGCCCGTGCCGACGCCGGCCACGAACGCATCGACCTCTCCGTCGAGGTCGCGCCAGATCTCCTCGGCTGTCGTCCGACGGTGGATCTCCGGGTTTGCGGGGTTCGAGAACTGCTGTGGGATGAAGCCGCCGTGCTCGGAGGCGAGCCGGTTGGCGAGATCCACCGCCTCGTTCATCCCGCCCATCGACGGGGTCTCGTAGACCTCGGCGCCGTAGGTGCGCAGCAGCGCGGTCCGCTCCCGGCTCATCCCCTCGGGCAGGGTGAGGATCAAGCGGTAGTCACGCGCGGCGGCCACCAGGGCGAGGGCGATGCCGGTATTGCCGCTGGTCGGCTCGACGATCACCGAGCGGCCGCGCTCGATCATCCCGTCGCGCTCGGCGGCGTCGATCATCGCCACACCGATCCGGTCCTTGACGGAACCGCCGGGATTGAAGAACTCCAGCTTCGCGACCACCTCTCCCGGCAGATCGGCTCCCAGGCGCGGCAGTGCGACGAGGGGCGTGTTGCCCACTACCGCGGAGCTCTCCGCGCCCACGCGCAGCGTCGTCGTCGTCCCGTTGGACCCGGCCATCGGAACAAACTAGCGGAATCGGGTCAGGTTTCCGGGGTTTCCCGCACCGTCGTTCAGGGGTAGAAGGAGAACAGGTGTGCGCTGCTGACGCGGACCCGGGCAGGGATCCGCGGCGCGGAGCAGACCTCCGCCCCGGGCGGCAGGGGAAGCTGTCCGAGGGCGGTCAAATTTGTTGCGTGCTTTCCTGGCTCGGCGCGGCTACCCCTGTGCTTCGTCGGGCCGCGGGCCGCGTGGACCCAACAGGGGCAACACGTACCAGAGCAGTCCGAAGACGATTGCTGCGGCAACGCCGCTGACAATCGTCAGCGTCGGGCTGTAGATGAAGTCCGCGATCAGCATCACCGCACCGGTCATCGCCAGCGCGAGGAAGCCGAGCCCGGCAATCGACATCTTGTTCGAGGCCCGCAGGATCCGCTCCTTGTCCTGCTGCCGGAAGCGGAGCCGGTGCCACGCCGAAGGCGCGATGAGAAGCGCGAGGGAAACCGCAGTCAGCGACATCACCACGAAGAACAGGGCCCGCTGGAAGTCGGTCGTATGCGTGAATCCCTGCGCGAACGGAACGGCGAGCAGGAACGCGAAGAGCACCTGCACGCCCGGCAGCGCGACGCGCAGCTCGTTGAGCAGCTCGATCAGCTCGCGGCTGACACGCTCGGTGTGGTCCTCGTCCGAACCGCTAGCGCCACCCGTCCCTGGATCAGCCATGGATCACTTCTATCCAGGCGGTGCGGGACTTAATCCGCGACCCATGCTTCACCCGTACCCAAAGAGCCGCTTCAGGGCGCTCTATGAGTACAGGCGAAGGAGCGCCCGAGGGAGGTGCAGGAAGGCATGGGTTTACAGCACTGGTGGCCTATCCCGACGCGGGGGCGCCGGCGGGAGCGCGGCCCCCGTCAGCCAGTCGCCTTGCCTCGAGGCGGACGCCGAGCGACTTGGCGGCTCCGCCCTCTCCGCCGAGGCTCGAGTGGCCGTAACGGCCGAGGGCAATAACCCTATGAGACCCCGCGCCCGGTGCCTAAGATCCGCCCCGTGCTGCTGCTGATCGGCCTCATTCTGCTCGGAGTTGCCGTCATTGCCCTCGCGTCCGTGGTGGTGCTGCGCCCACGTCAGCCGGGCGAAGCGCGCAAGGCGCAAGACCTCTACCCGGAGGGGAGCGAGAGGGCGGTCTACGAGACGCTCTACGGAAAGCGCTCGACGACGGTATCCGCCCCGGTGCCCGTAGAGCGGCCACCAAAATCCGATGTGGATAGTCCCCAGGCTGGGTTGCAGGAGTAGGCGATGTCGCGGGAGAAGCGCATCGCGGAAAACGAGGTCCTGTGTCGGGACCTCAACAGGAGCAAGGACGACTGGCTTCGGGCTGGCCTTCAGGTGGCAGGTTTTCGATGCGAGTGCTGGCGCATCGATTGCGGCGTCCGCCTGCGACTTTCGCGGGGAGAATGGCGGAAGGTCCGCTCGCGACCGGAACGCTTCGCTGTCGCGCCTGGGCATACAGCGATTGACGTTGAACCCGGCGTTGAGGAGGTCGTCAAGAAATACGAACACTTCTGGATCGTCGAAAAGCGCGGCGAGGCGGGAGAGATAGCCGCCAAGCGGGCGTAGGCGATGTCGGAGGAGAACGTTGAGACCGTCCGGCGGGTCTATGACTGCCTGGCCCGTCGCGACTGGGACGCGATGTGGCGGGACTTCAACCCAGATTTCGTGATGGAGACTCAGTCTCAGGGCTCGTATCGCGGTCGAGACGAGTGCGAGGCGTTCCTCGAGGACCAGATCAGCGCGTTCGAGTCCTCGACGGCGGAGCCCGCGGAGGTGTTCGAGGGCGGCGAGCACGTCGCGGTCTTCGTCAAGCTTCGCGCCCGGCCCAAGGAAAGCAGCGCGGAGATCGAGGCACTGATCGGTCATCTCTTCACGCTGCGGGACGGCCTCATCGTCAGGCTGCAGACGTTCCCCCAGCGTGAGAAGGCCCTCGAAGCCGCCGGGCTGTCGGAGTAGGCCAGGCATCAGACCTCGAAGCTCTTGAGCTGGGGTCGTGCGAGACTAGGATGCCTCTGGGGTTACGGGGAGATGGCTGAGTGAACCTGTGGCTGATGGCCCTGATCGTGGCGGCCGCCGCCGGCATCGCGGTCGGCCTGATGTACCTGGTCAGACGCCAGTCGAGGGTCGACCACTTCTTCGTCGAGGTGGAGCGCGGAGCCGGGATCTTCACCTTCCTCGGCACGGCCTTCGCGGTACTGCTCGCGTTCGTGGTCCTCGAGGCCTTTGGAAGCTTCAACGACGCGAAGACCGGCGCCGAGGAGGAGGCGATCTCCATGGTCCAGCTCTCGCGCACGGCGGCGTTCTTCACTCCGGCAGAGCGCGATCCGCTCGAGGGCACTCTGATCTGTTACGGGCACGCGGTGATTCATGACGAGTGGCCGGCGATGAAGCACGGAGGCCGAAGCCCGGTGGTGCAGGGCTGGGTGAACCGCCTGGAGGACGGACTCCGCGACGTCCACCCGGCCGGCCCTGCCCAGGAGGCCGCCTTCCTGCAGTTGCTCCAGCAGGAGGACGAACGCACCGAGGCCCGCCGCGCGCGGCTCAGCGAGGCAAACCGCTCATTGCCGGCGCCGGTCTGGTTCATCCTCGGCATCGGGGCGATCGTGACGGTCGGGTTCGCGCTGTTCTTCGCCGACCGGCGCGAGCACTTCGTCGTGCAGGGGAGCCTGATCGGCGCGATCGCGGCACTTGTCGTGTCGGGC
Organism: Solirubrobacterales bacterium; assembly: GCA_036519915.1. Classification (GTDB taxonomy): domain Bacteria; phylum Actinomycetota; class Thermoleophilia; order Solirubrobacterales; family 70-9; genus DASUPK01. Next base: position 7,330 of record DATDKQ010000290.1, read on the forward strand.
CTGCTGCTGGTCTGGTTCCTCGACCATCCGTACGAGAACCGCAGCGGAAGCATCAAGCCGGACGAGATGGAGCGCCAGCTGGTGATCGTCGAGTCGGAACAGGTGGGCGCCCCGCAGCTCTGCGATTCGGAGGGCCACCCGCTCTGATGCGGGCGAGTTGACCAAGCCCGCGGAATCCACTCAAGGAGAGATAGTCCGTGCCGGCCGAACCGGGAATCTGCCTGTCGGAGCCTCGGGAGATTTCGGGATTTCCGACCAGCCCTACTACCTCAATACATCGGCCGTGGTCGATTCCCAATCCCGGCGAGCTGGCCGGATCGGGCAATGGCGTCAAGGCCTCCTCCGCCGGCAGGGCCGTGATCAGCAAGTCAGTTGGCGCGGGTCAGGCGCAGCTGCTGATCAAGGCCAAGGGGAAGAAGAAGCGGAAGCTCAACGAGACCGGCAAGGCGAAGCTCAACGTCGCGATCACCTACACACCGACCGGCGGCGACCCCAACATCCAGTCAGTCAAGGTGAACTTGAAGAAGAAGCTCTGAGCTAGCGACCTACTCCCGCAGCCCGGCGGCTTCGAGGGCCTGTTCACGGGTCCAGTACTCGCCGCCGCCCGCGATCTTCCCGTCGCGGATGGTGAAGACCGTCCAGTTGGCCTGGCCCGTTTCAACGCCGCTGAGCCGGGCGCGTCCACCGTACCGCTCTTCTGTGAACACGGTGACCCCACCGGCGTCGATCAGTTCGACCAGCTCCATCCAGAACCCGTCGAACATGTCGATCCAGTCCTGGAGCCATGCCCGCACGGCGTCTTTGCCGTGAAGCGGACCTAGTTCGAGAGAACCGCCACCCGCGAGGACGCGGTACTCGACGTCGTCGGTGAAGTGCTCCATGAACCGATCAAGCCCTTCACGGGCGAAAACCTCGTAGGCCAGTTTCACGATCTCCACGTTCTCCTCCGACATCGCCTACTCCGAAAGGCCCGCGGATTCGAGCGTTTCATCCCAGGTGAGAAAGAAGCGGACCTCGCCGATCTGACCTTCACGGAAGTCAGAGCACACCCATCCCAGCGGTTGGCGAATCGGCACGCCTGTGCCCTTGGCAAGCCCAGTCATCTCGCCTCGGACCAGAACTCGATTGTCCAGATCGCGAATCTCTTGAATCTCGACCTGGTACCCATCGAAGTTGTCGATCCATGCGGCCATAAGCTCACGAACGCCGGCGTGCCCCCTTCGAGGCTCCGCGCCATCCGGCCATTCGGCGAACGGACACCAGACGACGTCCTCTGGACAGAACTTGAGAAGCGCGTCCAGTCCACCGGTGTTCCAGGCTTCGACGATCTCGCGTGCCACTCCTACGTTCTTCTCCGACATCGCCTACTCCGACAGCCCGGCGGCTTCGAGGGCGTCAGCATTCGTAGTGAAGGCCTGAAAACGGACAACACGCCCGTCGAGCAGCGTCCAAAGATGCGCGAACTCGTTATCGATGCTGGTCGTCGAACCCTTCGGGCGAGCTCGGTCACGCACGATGGCGACAACCTGATTCGGGCCTGCCTCGATGAACTCACGGGGCCCAGGCGTCAAAGGTGTCCCTCCATTGCGCTATGGCCCGGACCCAGGCGTCAGAGCCACGCCCTTCCATCCACGCGAAATCGAACTCAACTTCCGAGTCGAGCGAGTTGAAGATTGGGGTCCCCGTCTGGCTGAGCTCCTCGTAGTTTTGCCGCACGATCTCGACGTTCTCCTCCGACATCGCCCGCCCAGTATCTCGTGGCGAGGCCCTAGCCAAGCAGTTTGGCTAGCTCCGGGATCATCTCGTCGAGGCCGCGCGTGAGCTCTCGGTAGAGGGCGAGTGCCGTCTCGTCACAGCCCCGGGCAACTGCGAACCCCGGGTGCGGCTTCGGCTGGCCGGTCGAGCCCTTGACCCAGGGCTCTGTTCGGGCCACGTCCATGGGCATATCGGCCCCGGCGATGGTGGCCTCGAGCCGAGCGCACAGCCGCACCCCAAGCTCACAGTTCGCCAGGAAGCCCGCGAGGAGAACCTCGGTTGGGTCCTCGGCTCGCTGCATGCCCTTAAAGCTGAGGGGAAGTCGGGAAGTTCTGTGTGCAGGCGGATCTAGTCGAAGCAGACCTCCACAGAGCCAGCGTGGTCGCGGGAGAACTCGCTCACGAGCGCTCCGAGTGTGATGCCGAGCTCGTTCGCTTCCTCCATGCCGTCGCGCACATCGGCGGCCTTGGCCCCGGGTTGACCGGCGAAGCTCGACCCGGCAAGTCCCGAGCAGCTGGCGTGCGAATTTGCAGCCGATGCCGGGCCAGTCAAGCCGAGCGCCAGCGCCAGCGTCGCGAATACAGCAAGCAATATCCGCTTCATGGGGATCCTTCCCTCAGGGGATAGGGACCCACCGTACTACCGCACCCCGGCCCTGACCTCGCGTACTCCTCCGACATCGCCTACTCCCGCAGCCCGGCGGCTTCGAGGGCGTCGCCTGAACCCGAGCGCATGAAGACATCGTGTATGCCGCCGGGGGTGTGCGGTGACGGTCCAGTGGGTACCAAGGAGTCGTGTCAACGATTGCCGTAATCGCCATCGTGATCGCCGTCGTGGTCGTCCTCGCGCTTCTGCTGCTGGCAACCCGGCGATCACTCGCGAAGCGCCGCCGCCAGCGCGAACGTGAGCGCGAGCGGCTTCGCAGTGAGGTCACCGGACACCGCCAGGAAGCCGAGGCCCACACCGTGAAGGCGACGGAGACGCATGACGAGGCCGAACACGAGCGTGAAAGCGCGGCGGAACACGCGGCCGCCGCCGAAAGGCACGCCAAGGAAGCGGAGGCAAGCGAACAGCGGGCCGCCGAGGCTGAGGAGCGTGCGGGGCGCGAACAGCGTGCCGCCGAGTTCCACGGTGAGCGCGCGACCGAGCGCGAGCGCGACCTCGACTGACCTGTCCCCTACTCCCGCAGCCCGGCGGCTTCGAGCCCGTAGGAAGCACGAGGGATTGGCCGTGTCGTCTCGAGTAGCGGGGCGGGATTCGAACCCGGGACTGCGCAGTCAGCGTCGCGCGGTCAGCGCCTGCAACACGACCTCGACCGGGGAGCGGTGCTTCGCTCGATTGTCGATCGCCTCACGCGTCTTCCGCATCTCGGCCGCAAAGTCGCCGAGGTTCTCGGTAACCCGGCCGACGCTCCGGCCCGCGTCGGCGAAGTTCTTGCCGGCCTTGCCCACGTCGTTGCCGAGCCGCATCCCCAGGACCTTGCGGCCGGAGTCGCGCTTCGACTGCACAGCCATGCCACCCGCCACGCCCGCCAGAGCCGCTCCGGCCGCCAGTGCCGGTCCCTTCGCCTTGCCTGCGACGGTCGAAATTGCCTTCACACCACTCTGAGCTCCCTCGGCGACCGCGTTCTTGCCCTTCGACGCAAACTGCTTGACGGAATCTGCTGGCGCAGTCGCACCAGAGCGCCGCGGCTGCCTGCGCGAGCGGGCATTGGTCCGCGAGCTGCTCCGCGCGGCTCCCGACCTCCGGCTCTTCGCACCGCTGCTTCCATTGCGCTGCTGACGGTTTCGCGTCGAATTCGAGCCCCGAGAGGAGGCTGCCGATCGGCCCGAGCCGTTCGACCGTCCCGTCGCTCTGCGGCGAGCCTGCGAGTTCCTTCTTGTGCTCGTCTGGGCCATT